>CAIRBD010000848.1 GCA_903876745.1 uncultured Gemmatimonadota bacterium | reverse complement strand
GGTCGGGTTCACGATCCTGTCGATGACGCTCTCGCTCGCCGTGGTGTTCATGCCGCTGGCGTTCATGCAGGGCACGATCGGCCGGCTCTTCCAGGAGTTCGCCATCACGATCGCGGCGGCGATCGTCGTGTCGGGCGTGGTATCGCTCACGCTCACGCCGATGCTCTGCAGCCGGCTGCTCAAGGCGCCGGATGCGGTGCCGCACGGGCGGATGTACAAGATGTCGCAGCACGTGCTCGATTCGGCACGCCGGCTGTACGGCGTGTCGCTCGAATGGGTGATGCGCCACCGTCCCATCGTGCTCGCCGTCTCGGTGGCGGTGCTCGTGGCGACGGCGGGGATGTTCAACATCGTGCCGAAGGGGCTCTTCCCGAGCGACGACACGGGCCTGTTGAACGGCACGGCCGAGGCGGCGCAGGGCACGTCGTTCCCGGAGATGATGCGGCTGCAGCAGATCGCCGCGGCGCGTCTCGCCACGGACACGAACGTCGCCTCGTTCACCTCGTCGGTGGGCGGCTACGGCGGCTCGAGCAACCAGGGCAACTTCAGCATCACGCTCAAGCCGCAGGGCAAGCGCCCCTCCGCGGACCAGATGGTGCAGCTGCTCACGCGCCGGCTGAGCGGCATCCCGGGACTCACGGTGTACATGTCGAATCCGCCGAGCATCCGCATCGGCGGGCGGTCGTCAAAGAGCCAGTACCAGTACACGCTGCGCGGCAGCGACATCACGCAGCTGTACGCCGAGGCGAACAAGTTCATGGGGCGGCTGCGGGAGATCCCGCTGCTCACGTCGGTGACGAGCGACCTGCTCAACACGAATCCGCTCGTGATGGTGCGCATCGACCGGCAGCGTGCCGCGTCGCTCGGCGTGACGCCGCTGTCGATCGAGCAGGCGCTCGCCAACGCGTACAACCAGCAGCAGGTGTCGACGATCTACACCCCCACGAACAACTACTGGGTGGTGATGGAGACGGTGCCGTCGGCGCAGAAGGACGCGTCGGCGCTGCAGCAGTTCTTCGTGCAGGGGCAGGGCGGGCGCAACATCCCGCTGAGCGACGTGGCGACCTTCGAAAGCAAGGTGGGGCCGCTCAGCGTGGCGCACTCCGGACAGATGGCCTCGGTGACGATCTCGTTCAACCTCGCGCCGAACGTCGCGCTCGGCACGGCCGTGGACGCGGTGTCGGACGCGGCGCGGCGCTTCCTGCCGGCCACGGTCACAGGCGCGTTCTCCGGCACGGCGCAGGCGTTCCAGGCGTCGCAGCAGGGGATGGGTCTCCTGCTGCTCATCACGCTGTTCATCATCTATCTCATCCTCGGCATCCTGTACGAGAGCTTCATCCACCCGGTGACGATCCTCACGGGCCTGCCGTTCGCGGCGTTCGGGGCGCTGCTCGCGCTCTGGATCACGGGGATGGAGCTCGGGGTGTACGGCTACGTCGGCCTGATCATGCTCATCGGCATCGTGATGAAGAACGCGATCATCATGATCGACTTCGCCGTGGCCGCCGAACGCGATCAGGGGATGACGCCGGCGCAGTCGATCGTGCACGCGGCGCAGGTCCGCTTCCGCCCCATCATGATGACCACCGTCTCGGCCATCGCCAGTACGCTCCCCATCGCGATCGGCGTGGGCGCGAGCGCGGCGTCGCGCCGCCCGCTCGGCGTGGTGGTGGTGGGCGGGCTCGCCATCTCGCAGGTCGTCACGCTGTACGTGACGCCCGTCTTCTACAGCTACTTCGACGAACTCCAGCGCTGGCTCGGCCGCCGGTTCACCTGGCGGCGGGCGACCACCGAGTTCGCCGTGGC
>CAIRBD010000847.1 GCA_903876745.1 uncultured Gemmatimonadota bacterium | reverse complement strand
GGCGGCGATCCGGGCGTTCGGCACGCGGATGATGACTTTGCCGGCCGAGGTGAAAGGCCCCGACACGAGGATGGCCGACGCCGCGCTGGCGTCGGCGGCGGCGAAATGCGTGTCCTGTTCAGCGAACGTCAGATCACCGGGGCGCGCCAGGTCGGCGGAACTGAAGCCGGTGAGCGCGACGTTGCCGTCGCCGATGAGTTCGCCGTGGAGGTGGTCGGCGATGCGGGCTGCGGTATAGGTCATTGGGGTGTTCGCTGAAGTCGGTCCGACGTCGGAGGACCGAACCATGGCGCAGCGCCGTCCATCCTGCAACAGGAGGCGCATCCAGCGCCAATCAGTCGGTGAAGCGCGGCCGACATCGATCGAAGCGGTTGCGCGCGGCATCAGATTGCGGCAGCATCTATCGGCGCCGTCCTCTGGAACGGCGCCGCGTCGCCAGCGGACGACACTGGAAGCACTCGAAGAGGGCCACCATCACGTGAGCGTCCCCGTCGTACTGGTCTCCGACCTGACCCGCCGCTTCGGCACCCGAACCGCCCTCGCGTCCGTCAACCTGAGCCTTCCGCAGGGCGCGGTGTACGGGCTCGTCGGCGCCAACGGCGCGGGCAAGACGACGCTCATCAAGCATCTCATGGGCCTCCTTCGCGCAGAGCATGGGTCGGTGCGCGTCTTCGACCGCGATCCCGTGGCCGACCCCGTCGCCGTCCTCTCGCGCATCGGCTATCTGTCGGAGGAGAACGACCTGCCGGGCTGGATGCGCGTCGATGAGCTCATGCGCTACACCCAGGCGTTCTACCCGACGTGGGATGAGGGATACGCGGAGGAGTTGCGCCGAGCGTTCGCGCTCGACGCGTCGGCTGTGATCAAAACCCTCTCCAAGGGGCAGAAGGCGCGCGCCGGGCTCCTGGTCGCGCTGGCGCATCGGCCGGCGTTGCTGGTGCTCGACGAACCATCCTCAGGCCTCGACCCGATCGTCCGCCGCGACATCCTCGGCGCGGTGATCCGCACGGTCGCCGACGAAGGGCGGACGGTGCTGTTCTCGTCGCACTTGCTCGAGGAGGTGGAGGCGGTCGCCGATCACGTGACGATGATCGACCACGGACGCATCGTATTGAGTGCGCCACTCGACGCGATCCGCGCGTCGCATCGCGTGGACGACCGCGTGCCGTCGCTCGCCGAGATCTTCGTCTCGCACGTCGGCGCACGCCCCCCGTCCGATGCGGACGCGTAGGCGGTGACCGTACTCGGCGCGCCGGTTCGAGCGATCGCCTGGCAGTTCCGCCGGCGACACCGCTGGGGATTGGCAGGCCTCGGCTGCTACCTGGTCGCGCTCGCGCTCGTCAAGCTCGTCGTCGTCGCAACCGGCGGTCGCGTCGTGCTCGACAATCTGTGGGCCTTCGCGTTCGCCGTCGTCGTGCCGATCGCGGCGACGTTCACCTATTTCCTCGCGGTGTTCACCTTCGGCCTCGAGGGAGACCTCGCGGCGCGACAGTCGATGTTCCCCCCGCGGATGTTCGCGCTGCCGATATCGACCAGCGCGCTCGCGGGCTGGCCGATGCTGTTCGGATCGGCGGCCATCATGGTGCTCTGGGCCGCGCTGCGCGTGTTCGCCATCTGGCCGGCCGGCGAGACCATTCCCGTGCTCTGGCCGGCGTTGCTCGCCGCGTCGCTGTTGGCGTGGACGCAGGCGCTCACGTGGATGCCGTATGGGCTGCGCGGAATGCGTATCGTCGTCGCGATGCTCTGGCTCGCGACCATCGACGCCATCGTGATGCTGGCGCTGCAGTTCAAGGCGCCCGAGACCGTCATGCTCGCCATGCTGGCGCCGCACGTGCCGCTCGCGTTCGTCGTCGCACGATACGGTGTGGCGCGCGCGCGGCGCGGCGACGTGCCCGACTGGGGTGGACCATTCGTGTGGGCCGCCGCGATCGCGGCCAAGCGCCGGAGCCGGCTGCCACGGTTCGCCACACCTGAGCAGGCGCAGGCGTTGTTCGAATGGAAAGAGCGCGGTTGGTCACTTCCCGCGCTCGTGGTGATGCTCGTGCCGTTGGAACTGACCCTGCTCGCCGTCGCTGGCAGCTCCGAGCTGCTCGTGTTCACCATTCTCTTCGCCGTGCTGTGCACGCCGCCGTTCATGGCGACGTTCGTCGGCGCAACAGGGAGCGCGTCGCCGTCGAGTGCGAACCGCGCCGCGAGCGCCCCGGCGTTCCACGCGACGCGACCGCTGACCAGCACCGCGCTGGTCGCGGCCAAGCTGAAGACCGCGTGCGGGAGCGCGCTCGCCGCGTCTGCGCTCACGCTCGTCGCCATTCCCGTCGCACTCGCTCTCTCGGGCACCGCGCCGATGGTGATCGAGCGCGTGCGCACCCTCGCGGCCTTCGGCGGCATACCCCGCGCCATCACGTGGGGGTGCTTGGGCACGTTGGCGCTGCTGGTGGCGACCTGGAAGCAACTCGTGAACGGCCTGTTCATCGGCCTGTCAGGCCGCGACTGGATGGTGAAGGCGAACGTCGTCCTGGCACTCACGCTGCTCACCGCCATCGGGCCCGTCGTACAGTGGCTGGCCGATCATCGCGGCGCGCAGGTCGCGCTCTGGGGCGCGATCCCCGCCGTCCTCGCGCTGTGCGTCGCCGGGAAGCTCTCCGCCGCCTGCTGGGTGGCCGTCCGCCTCGCGCGAAGCAACCTCATCAGCGACCGCGCGCTCGTGCTCGGCACGGCATCGTGGACGGCGACGGTGCTCGCGCTGTACGGGCTGCTGGCGTGGCTGTTCTACTTTCCCTTGTTCCCGCGCTACCTCCTCGGCCTCGCGGCGATCCTCGCCGTCCCGCTGGCACGACTCGCTGCAGCGCCGCTGGCCCTCGATTGGAATCGGCATCGGTGATGGCCGCGACCACACGACCGGTCGCGAGACGCCCGCGCAGCGCGTTGGCCGCGGTGTTCGCGCTGCTCAGCCTGCCGCCGTTGCTGGTCGCGTGGGACGCCGCCTCGTTCCGCGTGACGAATCGGCCCAACGGCGGATTCGTCTTCGCCGGCGAGGCGCGCGAGTATCTCCTGCACGTGCCCGCGACCTACGAGGCAACGAAACCCGTTCCGCTCGTCATCAGCCTGCACGGCGCGGGCGGATGGCCGGTGCAGCAGATGGACGTGAGCGGGTGGAACCGCGTGGCCGACGCGGAGCGATTCATCGTCGTCTACCCGTCGGCCGCCAGGGGCGTGGGACCGAACATCTGGCACGTCGACGGTGGCCGTGGCCTCCCGAGGGACATCGGCTTCATCGCGGCGCTCATCGACACACTCCAAACGCGGTATGGCATCGATCCCCTGAGGAACTACGTCAACGGGCTCTCCAACGGTGGCGGCATGT
>CAIRBD010000846.1 GCA_903876745.1 uncultured Gemmatimonadota bacterium | reverse complement strand
TCGCGCTGCGCCCCACCCGCAACTGCGGAAGGAGGTAGGCCGCGCGCATGATGGGCCCCGCGACGAGGTGCGGGAACATCGAGATCGCGGAGAAGAAGTGCAGGATGTTCTTGGTCGGTTTCAGCTCGCCGCGGTAGATGTCCACCGTGTAGCTGATCGACTGGAACGTGTAGAAACTGATGCCGACAGGAAGAATGAGGGCATAGATGGGGAGCCGCGTCTCCCATCCGTTCCAGGCGAAGAGTGCATTCAGGTTCGTGAACAGGAATCCGGAGTACTTGAACACGCCTAACGTGGCGAGGTTGCTGAAGATGGAGATGAAGAGGATCTGCTTCCGCCTCGCCGGAAACCGCACGATGCCGAGGCCGGCCCAGAAATCGATGAGCGCGGTGGCGATGAGCAACGGCACGTAACGCCAGTCCCACCATCCGTAAAACAGGAAGGAGAAACCGATGATGTAGGCGTACCGAACGTTCTCGAATCTCCGGGCGAGTGGCCAGAGTCCGAAGAACACGATGGCGAACGCGACGAAAACGAGAGAGTTGAAGAGCATGAGTCAGCTGGGAGGGTGCTTCTCGGCCGTCCTTCGGCGATCGAAGCCGTCGGCCGCGACAGTCTGCAGCCGGCGCGGGCCGTGGCGTACGGACGCCTTCGCGCGGCGTCGAAGACCCGGCGCACCGAACCCTCCGTTCCGTTCGACCGCGCAGCCGACGCTCGCGTGGACAAAACCTAAGCGCCAGCGGGGCGGCTGTCAGGAGGTCTGGCGCAGGCTCAATAGTGCGGCCGGCCCTGCTGGCCGGCGCCGGAGAGGCGAGGTCCTTCGATCCCGCGGGTCGCGTTGTGGTTCGGCAGTACGCCCGGTAACTTTGAACCTCTGGTCGCAGCTGGCACTCGCCTGGAGTGCCAGCTGACAGCCAGCGCGCCGGGCGACGCCCAGGCGACCTGCCGTGGGGCTCGCGGCGCAGATCTTGGCGCTGTTGCTTGTCCACATTCTCGCGTCAACACGTCTGGGGTAGTGAATGGCTGAATCAGAAGTAGATGGCGCATTGGACGTCTCGCTGTTCGCGCTTGGCACCGAACTGGTGCGCCAGCGTCGGCGCATCGCCGTGCTCACGCTGGGTGGCGCTTTCCTCGCGGCGACCTTCGTTCTCACCCAGCCGTCCTACTTCAAATCGAGCACCTCGTTCTTTTCACAGCAGACGGACGCCGGTCGGTCAGGGCTCGCGAGTTTGGCGGGCCAATTCGGTGTGGCACTTTCGACTTCCGCGAACTCCGCGTCTCCCGAATTCTATTCGCGCTTGGTGAAGTCGGCGGTCGTGCTGCGGTACGTCGCGCGAGACACGATCGTGGTCGAGGAGCAGGGCCGTCGTCGCACCACGTTCATGGAACTGTTCGGCATTCCGAATGGGTCAGCTGAACAGCGGGAGGAACTAGCTGTCCGGCGATTGATGGATCTGGTGGCGACCGCCGTCGTGAAACCGACCGGAGTCGTGGAAGTGTCCGTTGCGACAAAGTGGCCCAGCGTGTCGTACGCGATCGTGAGTTCCATTCTCAACGGCGTGAACGATTTCAATCGCGCCACCAAGCAGGCCCAGGCTGCGGACGAACGCCGCTTCATCGAGGGGCGCCTCAAGATCGCTGAAGCCGAATTGCGAGACGCCGAGGACAAGCTGGCTCGGTTCGCTGCGGGAAACCGTTCATACGGCTCGCCGGAACTCTCGCTCGAGGCGGCGCGGCTGCAGCGCATCGTCGCTTTGCGTCAGGCGGTCTTCACTGCTCTCGAACAGTCGTACGACGACGTTCGCATCCGTGAGGTGCGGGATACGCCGACGATCACGGTGATCGAACCCGCGCGGATACCGGCCCAGCGTGAAGCGCGAAAGACGATCCAGTGGACCCTCTTGGGCGCGGCGACGGGCGCCCTGATCGCCATCCTTTGGAGCTTGCTCGCTCGCGGCATGGATGCGGTGCGGCGGACCGGCGCCGGGGACGTCAACGAGTTCTTCGAGACCCTTGCCGCCGCCTGGCGCTCCTTCCCGAGGCCGTGGAAGCGATGACGGTGCGCTTCTCGCCGTCGCGTCGCCGGATCTTTGTCGCTGGGCACCGCGGCATGGTCGGAAGTGCGATCGCGCGCAATCTGCTTGCCCGGGGCTACGCGACTGGAGATCTGTTGCTACGTCCGCGGTCGGAGCTGGACCTGACGGATGCCGCTGCCGTCGATGCGTTCTTCGCCTCTGAGCGACCGGAGTATGTGTTCCTCGCGGCTGCGCGCGTCGGCGGAATTCATGCGAACAACAGCTATCCCGCCGACTTCATCCGCGACAACCTCGCGGTACAGACCAACGTCATCGACGCGGCGAGCCGACACGGCACCGGGCGACTGCTGTTCCTGGGGTCCAGCTGCATCTACCCGAAGCTGGCGCCCCAGCCGCTCGCGGAAGACTCGCTGCTTACGGGACCGCTCGAGCCGACGAACCGGCCATACGCGCTCGCGAAGATCGCCGGCATCGAAATGTGCTGGAGCTACAACCGGCAGTTTGGCACCCAGTTCCTCGCGGTGATGCCCACCAACCTGTACGGACCGGGTGACACATATCATCCCGAAAACAGCCACGTCCTGCCCGCGCTGATTCGCCGCTTCCACGAGGCGAAGCAGGCGGGCGCGGCGTCCGTGACGATCTGGGGCACGGGCACGCCGCGTCGCGAGTTCATGTTCGTCGACGACATGGCGGACGCTTGCGTGCATCTCATGGAGCTTCCTGACGAGTCGTTCCGGCCACTGCTCGCCGCCGACCGCAATGACGGCTCGCCACCGGTGGTCAACATCGGCGTCGGGACCGACATGACGATCCTCGAGGTCGCGCAGCTCGTGGCAGAGGCCGTGGGCTATGACGGATTGATTGACTGTGACGCCACCAAGCCCGATGGTACGCCGAGGAAACTGCTCGACGTCACGCGGCTGTCCGACCTAGGCTGGACGGCGAGCACGTCGATCGAGACCGGGCTCGCCGTCGCTTATCGCGATTTTCAGCAGCGGTTTGCCCGGTGACGCCCGCGAGCGCGCCGAGGCGCTTCGCTTTGCTCGGTGCTGCCGGCTACATCGCGCCCCGGCATCTCAAGGCGATCCGGGACACGGGGAACGACCTCGTCGCGGCGATGGACCCCAGCGACAGTGTCGGTGTGATGGACAGTTACTTTCCTCGCGCCGACTTCTTCACGGAATTCGAGCGCTTCGATCGGCACCTCGACAAGCTCCGCCGCAAAGGAAGCGCCGTCGAATACGTGAGCATCTGTTCGCCGAACTACCTGCACGATGCCCACATCCGCTTCGCGGTTCGCAACGGCGCCTGCGCGATCGCGGAGAAGCCGGTGGTGGTAAACCCGTGGAACGTGGAGGCCCTGCAGGAGATCGAGCGCGAGAGCGGCACTCGTGTGCACACGATCCTGCAGTTGCGCCTGCATCCGGCCATTCTCGCATTGCGGGAGCAATATCGTGAATCCAGCGCGCGGGCGGATGTCGACGTCACGTACATCACGTCGCGCGGCAAGTGGTATTTCCACAGTTGGAAAGGCGAGCTCCCGAAGTCGGGAGGCATCGCCACGAACATCGGGGTGCACTTTTTCGACATGCTCGGCTGGGTCTTCGGTGAGGAGTCGCAGTCGACGGTGCACGTCAATCGACCGGATTGTGCCGCGGGCGTGCTGGAGCTCGCGCGGGCGCGCGTACGGTGGTTCCTTTCCGTGAACGCCGATCACCTCCCCGAGCGGGCGGTACTCGCCGGGCAGCGAACGCACCGATCAGTGACCGTCGCTGGAAAGGAAGTCGAGTTCTCGGAGGGCTTCACCGACCTCCACACACGGAGCTACGAGGCGATCCTCGATGGGCGCGGCTTCGGTCTCGCCGATGCCCGGCCGTCGATCGAGACGGCAT
>CAIRBD010000845.1 GCA_903876745.1 uncultured Gemmatimonadota bacterium | reverse complement strand
CGCGTTCATCGCCCAGGCCCACTCCACCGTCGCCTCATCAGTTCGCCCGCCGCCCGCGGGCGTGAGCGCGCGCAAGCCGCTCGGGAACGGCATCCCCATCGCGACGCCGAGCGGCACGAGGATGGCGGCGCACACGCCGAGCTTCACGGCGAACGGCAGCCCCACGAGATGGGTGAGCGCCGTCGGCAACATGACCACCCATAGCGCCACCATCGCCACGATCGCGATGAGCGGCCAGCGCCGCCGCGCCGCGCCCTGCATCCAGCGGCGCGAGAGCACGCTCCCCGTGCCTCCCGCCAGCATCAACAGGAACACCACCACGGTGAGCGCGTAGGTCGGATGTCCGAGGAACAGCACGAACCGCTGGATGAACGCGACTTCCACGAGGATGAACCCGAGTCCGATCGCCACGAAGTAGGCCAGTTGTCGCGCGCCCGCCGCCGTCGCCGGCCGCCCGTCGCGGCGCAGAGCGAGCGGCACCACGAGCGCCACGAGCACCGCCACGATCGAGAGCACCAGCACCAGCGCCAATACGCGCACGCCCACGTTCACCTTCCAGTCGATGCCGCGGTCCCGGTTCCCGAGGCGCAACTGGTCGGTCTTCAGCGTGAAGAAGAAGAACGGTGCGTCGTCGCGCACGGGGCTCACGTTGAACACGTATTGCTTCGCGAACGCGGCCGGATCGTTGCCCGCAGCCATCTGAGCGAACGCGCTCTCTCCGCGCGCCGACGGCGCGTACAATATCTGCAGCGGCGCGTGCGAACCGGCGAACGCCGTCGCCGTCGCTTCCTCCTCGGCGGTGAACGGCGTGCGCTTGGCCAGCACCATCACGGCCACGCCGTCGCGATCGAGCGCGCGGTCGCCCACCACCATGAAGTGCGACGCCGGGTCCGGCACGCCGAGACCGTGCAGCGCCTCGATCGCCACCGACATCACGCGCAACGCTTCGCGCGGCTGGTGGAACTCCCAGCGGGTGATGGCGAGCATCCCGTCGGGACGCAGGTGTGTGAAGTACTCGGTGAACGCCTCGACCGTGTAGAGACTGTTCTCGCTCAGCGAGAACGCGCCGGCCGCCGTCGACGCCCAGGTGTCGACGAGCGTCATCTGCACCACGTCGTAGCGATCCGTCGAGGCGCGCACGAACGAGCGGCCGTCGCTCGTGTGTACGTGCACCTGCGGCAGGCTGTAGAGGTGGTTGGAGAAGTCGGCGTAGCGCGCACCCATGATCTCGCCGACGATCGTCTTGTTGATCTCGATGGCCGTCACGCTCGGACTTCCGCTCGCCACGGCGCGCGCAACGTCTGGTCCGCCCCCCGGACCGATGATCGCGAACGTCCCGCGCGGGCGCAGCGCGTTCGCGACCCCGGTGGCCGTCGCCATGCGCGGCGCGTGGTCGGCCGTGTCGCGTCGCCCGCCGGCGATCTCCGTCGATGCGTCGCCGTCGATCACGATCGATCGTGAGCCCGGCTCGTCGAGCCGCACTTCCACGCGCGAGATCGCGTTCCAGTGCGCGTACTCGGTGATCCACGTGTCCACGCGGCGGCCCTTGGCGTAGACCACGTCCACGAGCCCGTACGACGCGTTCGCCGCGATCAGCACGGCCGCGGCCGCGGCGAGCACGCCCGGCACGACGCGGGCTCGCGGGCGCTCCGCCCACAGCACACCCGTGGCCGCGAGCAGCATCGCCGCT
>CAIRBD010000844.1 GCA_903876745.1 uncultured Gemmatimonadota bacterium | reverse complement strand
TCAGCCGCCGCATGCTCGCTGCGCCGCGCTGGAAGAGGTTCGTCACCCAGCCCAGCGCGATGAGCGGCCACGTGAGGTTCGTGAGGTAGAAGCCGAATGCCACGAATCCGCCCACACTCATCGTGCCTTTCACCACCATCCCGCCGCCGATGTACAGCACTGCCGTGGTGCCGAGTCCGGCGAGCACGGTGAACGACGGACTCATCACGCCGTACAGGCGCGCGAGCCGCACGTTGCGGCGCACGTACTCCTTGCTCATCGCACCAAAGCGCTCGGCTTCGGCGCCTTCCTGCCGGTAGGCGCGCACGATACGCACGCCCGAGAGGTTCTCCTGCACGCGCGTGGTGAGGTCACCGAAATGCGCCTGTACCGCTTCGAAGCGCTGGTGGATGGCGCGCCCCAGCCGGATCATCACCACGGGGAGCGCCACCATCGGGATGATCGCGAGCACGGTGAGGCGCGGACTGATGCGCGTCATGTACACGAGCGCGAGTACGCCGCCGAACACGGTGTTCGTGAGGTACATGATCGCCGGCCCGGCGGCCATGCGCACGGCGCCGAGGTCGTTGGTGAGCCGCGCCATGATCTCGCCCGTACGGGTGCGGGCGTACCAGGGTGCGTCGAGATGCGTCAGGTGGGCGAAGAGGTCGTCGCGGAGATCGTTCTCGATGCGCCGGCTCACGCCGTTGAGGTACTCGCGCATCAGGTAACGGAACACGACGGTTATCAGGCTGACGCCGATCATCGTGGCGGCGGTGCGCCAGATGGCGGCGGCCGGCGCGCCGCTGCGCAATCCGTCGATCGCGGAGCGCAGGAGGGAAGGAATCGTGTTGTAGAGGGTAACCGATATCATCACCGACAGCAGGCCGATTGCAACCTGGCGGCGGTATGGGCGGTAATATGGTAGTAGGCGGAGGAGCGCCTTCACGGCGTGCCGCCCACGTGGAGCGCGGCGCCAGCGCATCGGCGTTCGCTGCCCGGACATTTCAGCACGGAGCACATATGCGAATCAAAGATACGGGGCGGTTTCTCCTCGTGCTGGCAGGGGCCGCGGTCGTCGCGGCCTGCGGCAACAAGGACAATCCGCAGTCCGAGAGCCAGAACGCGCGCCAGATCGAGTTGCCTCCGGCTCCCGCCGCGCAGCCGCAGCTGAACGACGTCGCCAAGCCGGAACCGCCGGCGGCGAAGCCCGCGCCAGCGCCGAAGCCTGCGCCCGAGAAGAAGAAGGCGCCCGAACCGAAGCCCGAGCAGAAAGCGCCGGCGCCGGCGCCGGCTCCCGCGCCCGCTCCCGAGAACAAGAGTGTCACCGTGCTGCAAGTCCCGCAGCCGAAGGCGCCTGCGCAGGTGTACGGCGTCATCACGTCAGGGAGCACGCTGAGCGTGATGCCGGCGGCGCGGCTCTGCACCGACATGTACAAGACGGGCGATCGCGTCACGACCACACTCGATGCCACGGTCGTGGGCATCGATGGCGCAGCCCTGCCGATGGGGAGCACGGTGATGCTGCGCGTCACCGACGCGAATCGCGGCGTGGGCTCCGATGCCGACGCGCGGCTCGCCTTCGAGGTGGTCTCGGTGCGCGTGGGCGATTCCACATACGCGGTGACCGGCCGCGTGTCGCAGCCGCCGCTCGAGAAGGTGCGGCAGCAGAGCACGGGCGATCAGGCCAAGAAAGTCGGCGCGGGTGCGGCGCTCGGCGCGCTGGCGGGGCAGCTGCTCGGCAAGAACACCAAGTCCACGGTGGTCGGTGCGGCCGTCGGCGCGGCGGCGGGTGCTGCCGTGGCGGCCGGAACGGCGGACTACGATGCGTGCGTCGGGAACGGTGGGCGCATCATGGTGACGCTCGACCGGCCGCTCACGGTGAAGATCGTCACGACGAAACCATGACCGCGCCGGCTCACTACGCCGCGCTGGTCAGGAGAAGGGAGAGACGCTCGAGGTTGCGCCGCACCTGACGGTCGTTGCCCGCGCGAATGAGCGGCGCCATCAGCCGTCCCAGGAATCGCTTCGGCTCGATGCCGATGGCGTGCCGCAACTCGGTGCCGTTCGGGCGTGTCGTCAGGAGGAACTCGACGGTGACCGCGAACGCGGGATCGTCGAACCGCATGGTGAGTCGTCGGTCCGCCTCGAACGCTGTCACCGCGCCCTCCATCGTGTTCACGCGCCCGCCCTGCGTGAACTCGTAGCGCAGCGTCGTGCCGACACCCTTCGCGCCATCCGAGGTCACGGTCAGCGCCGGATGGTACTCCATCCACGCGGCCACGCTCGTGTGGTCGTTGATCGTCGCGAACACGGTGTGCGCCGGCCGGGGAATTGTCGCGGTCGCTTCGCTCGTGCGCATCAGACGTGCCTCCTGATCAACAGGGTGAATGCGCACAGCGCGGCGACGGCCAGGTAGCCGCCGACTGCCACCACGCGACAACTGCGCAGCGGAAACACGAGGGCCCAGGCCAGATGCGGCAGCGACACGGAGAAGTCGCGCCAGACGAGCCGCGCCGCCGCCGTCGTACCGTGGAGGAGGCGCTCGTGCTCATACGCTTCTGCCCAGTCGCCGAGCATCGCCTGACGCGTGTCGTGGTCCGCGACGAGTAGGAGCATCGCCCGCTCGACGAACGCCGGGATCACGCCTCGCTCCACACGGCCGTTTCGTCCCAGAGCCGCGCGTTCGATTCGCGCGCGAACGCCAGCGCGCTCCGGCCCGCCGGCGTCAGGGCGAAACACCGCTTGGCACGTCCGCCGCGCACCGGCTCAGGCTCTGAGAACCACGAGCGCAGCAGGCGTTTGTTCTCCAGCCGTTGCAGCGTGGTGTACACGGCGCCCACCGAACAGGCACGCCCCACGCGTGACGAGACTTCGTCGCGGATCGAGGCGCCGTACGCCCGCTCCCCGAGTCGCGCCGTGCTCACGAGCACCGCGAGTTCGAACTCCCCAAGGCCTGAGACGGTCATAAGTACTACTATGTAGAACATATGGCGAAAACGCAAGTCTCGCGCCGCCTGAACCCGCCACGACGCCGCTGAAGCCGCTGTGTTCCATCCCGATGCGGGTCAGCGCAGCGCGAACGTGCGCGACTCCCCCCACCGCAGCGATACGCCGCCGTCCGTATTCCACAGCAGCTCGCGCACCGTCATCCGCCGGGCAGCCCTATCGATACTGACAACGGCGAACGAAAGGCGCGTCTCGTCTTTCCCAGAGACCGCCCCCTTCATCGGCGAATCGATGCGGATCGTCGGGAGCGCGATGGTCTCATCCGGACCTCGATACGTGTAGAACTCGTGCGCGTTGCTGTTGCCGTGGAAATACGCGCGCACCTGCGGATGCGCGTGGATCCACGCGGCGAAGGCCCGCTCCTCGATGGGACTGCCGCGTTCCTTCTCCGCCCCCGCGACCGCGGCGGGCAGTGCCGTGCCGTCCTGGTACCGCTCGGTGAGCAGGTTCTCGAAGCGATCGGTCGCGTTGATGTCGCCCGGGGGATTAGGGTTCCGCAGATGCTTCGGCTCCACGTCAGGCTGGTCGTGGGTGAAGATCAGGACCGGAACCGTCTTCGGCACCCGCCGCAGGTCGGTGTCGAGCCAGGCGCGTTCCGCGGAATCGGGCCAGATGTGCATGAACACCAGATGCACGCCGCCGACGTCGCGACTCGTATGCACGCGGTCACGCTGGTAGTCGTACGAGGCCGCAGTGCGCGGCTGCGTCGGCCGCAGCATCAGGTTGAAGATCTCCGCGATGGACGTCGCGTCGGTGGCCGGCGTGAGGGTCTTGTAGAAACCGACGGCGTTCGATGCGTCGTGGTTCCCGGGGACGACGAGCACCCCGGTGCGCTTCCCGTTGCGGTCCCGTGTCTGCACACCGTGTAGGTAATCCTTGCTGAACTGCGCCCACGACGCCGCCGCGGATTGGATGCCCGCTTCGGAGCGGTTCGCGACATCACCTTCCTGGATCAGCAGGTCGAGGCGCTGTACCGGCTCGCCCGCTGCGACCCCGGAGTCCGCGGGGAAGCGGAACTGCGGGAGTCGATTCACGGCCGCGATCAGCGCGCCGTTGACGGCATGCGCGTCCACCTCGTGTTCGCCGCGGAACAGCTGACGCTTCAGGCCGTAATGCGCGTCCGACGTGACGACGAACTGCAGGCCGCTCGACGACGCGCGCTGCGCCGAGGCGCTCGGCAGGAACGCGGTGAGCGACGCGGCGCCG
>CAIRBD010000843.1 GCA_903876745.1 uncultured Gemmatimonadota bacterium | reverse complement strand
GCATCGACGTACTCGAACGCTTCCGCTGCCTCGTTCGGGTCCTTCATCGCGTGGCGGTTGGTCGTGATCCGCACCACGCCCGAGAGCGCGAGCTCCGAGACCGCAAAGGCGTTGGGCGCCGCGAGCGTCGACTCCAGCCAGCGCCGTCCCACCACGTGATCGGGATGATCCACTCGGAAGGCGGCGATGAGCACGTTGACGTCAGCGAGGACCACGCCACCGCTCCACAGCTTCGAGGTCTTCCAGTTCGTAGAAGTCGGCCATCCGCCGAGGATCGATGCCCGGCTGGAAGCCGCCGCCGCGTGTTGAGATCGGAAGGTTCACTGACGGGCGCGGCGACTTGGCCCGTGCGAGCACCTCACGGATCGCGTCTTCAATGACCGACGTGAGCGTGCGCCGGTGCTCAGCAGCGTATTTCTTGGCCGCTTTCAAGAGATGCGGATCCATCTGAATGGTCGTGCGCATGCATATAAGCATATTAGCCTCTCATCAATATGTCTACGAATTGCGACAGGGCCTCCTGCCGCTCAGATTCCGGAACGATCGGGAACGCGGCGAGGACTCGGTCGAAGGTCTCGCGATCCACGCCGTACTCGTGCGCGACAAGCGCCTGAACTTTCGCCTCCACGCCCGGCGATGGGCCGCGCGTTGACAGGCGCTGGCTCAGTCGCGCGATGCGCTGCTGTTCGCGCGAGCTCGTCCACGCCGGCACCGGCAGGCTCTCAACCAGACTCGTCGTCAGATGTCCGCCCATCAGCAGGCGCACGACCGCGTTGAGCACGTACGAGTTGAAGCACGCGCAGAGGAAGTGCTGCCGCTCGATCTCGATCGGCGTCTTCAAACAGAACAGTGTGTGGGTCGTGACGACGCCCGCGGGTATGACGGCCGCGATGAGCGACTGACGATTCGACACTGCCGATACGTCGCGATACGCGAGCCGTGCGCGCTCGAACGTGCGATGAGGTAACAACTTGCCGGCGGCCGACGGCGCGATGCGGAAGCGCGGTGCCTGTATGTCTGCCGCGAACGGCTGGATGTGCTTGCCTTCGATCACCGGCAGGCCGCGGTCACCGAATGCGTCGCGGTCGTCGGTGACGTTGAGTTCGCGCCCGAACTCGACAGCCCAGCCGGCCGCACTGCCCAGCGCGGGCCAGTGCTGCGTGAGCTCGTCGAGCAGTGCGACGTCGGCCGCACTGCGGAGATCTGGAATGCGCCGCATCGCCCCGCCGGCCATCGCCAGCGTGCCGCGCGAGATCCGCATCGGCCCGACGAGCGCGCCGTCGTCATCGCAGAGGCGCTCGATCGCCGCCGTGGACGTGACGCCGCCGATCATCGGCAACTCGTCGGTGCGTCCGCCCGGACTTGTGACGACCGCGAGGAATCGAAGTCCGCGATGCACAGGAAAGATGGCCCCCGCGTTGTCGAGGCCGATCATCGTGGACGTCTGGCAGCGATCCAGCAACCGCGCGCGCAAATCCGCAGCGCCGTCGTCGGATGCGAGACCCCAGGGCAGCACGAGGCCGACCTGGCCGCCCGTGCGCGTGAGGTTGAGCGCCCGTTCAAGAAACGGCTGGTACAAGTTGACGTGGCCGCGGCCGCAGGCGTCGTAGAGGCCCGACTCACGAATGAACCGCACGAGTTG
>CAIRBD010000842.1 GCA_903876745.1 uncultured Gemmatimonadota bacterium | reverse complement strand
GTAGTAGCCAGCGCCCGAGGCGTGGTTCACCGTGAGGACGATCTTCGGCACCGTGGCGGTGGCCATCGCCTCGACGAAGCGCGCCCCCGCCCGGATGATCCCCTCATGCTCGGCCTCCGGGCCCACCATGAAACCGGAGACATCCTGCACGAAGAGCAGCGGGATGCCCTGCCGGGAGCAGCGGTCGATGAAATAGGCGGTCTTCTCCGCGCTCTCGGCGTAGATGATGCCGCCGAACCGCGGTTTCTCGCCGGCGCGCCCCTTGATGAGGCCGCGCTGGTTGGCGATCACGCCGACGGGCATGCCGTCGATGCGCGCGTCGCCGCAGATGATTTCCTTGGCCAGGTGCGCCTGGAACTCGTCGATCGCTCCGCCGTCGAGCACGCAGCGCAGCACGCTGTGCATGTCGTACGACATGCGATGGTCGTGTGGCAGCACGTCGTACAGGTGCTCCGGGTCGTCGAGCGGCGGCGCCGACTCCGCGAGCGCCTGCCGCGTGCCCGGCGACGCAGGGAGTCGCGACACGAGTTCGCGCATCTTGCGGATGCACTCGACGTCGTTCTCCACCGCGTAATGAGCGACGCCGCTCACCTCGGTGTGCGTGACCGCACCGCCCAGCGTCTCGCCGTCGATGGTCTGGCCGGTGGCGCCCTTCACCAGGTTCGGCCCGCCGAGGCCCATGAAGCTCGTGCCCTTCACCATCAGGATCACGTCGGACAGCGCCGGGAGGTACGCGCCGCCCGCCACGCACTGCCCCATCACGGCCGCGAGTTGCGGCACGTGCAGGAAGCGCCGCATGAGCGAGTTGTAGTAGAAGATGCGCGACGCGCCGTACTGTCCGGGGAACACGCCGCCCTGATAGGGCAGGTTCACGCCCGCGGAGTCGACGAGGTACAGAATGGGGATGTGGCAACGCATCGCGAGTTCCTGCGCGCGCAGGATCTTCGTGATGGTCTCGGGCCACCAGCTCCCCGCCTTCACCGTGGCGTCGTTCGCGACGACGATGCACTCGCGACCGCCGACCATGATGACGCCGGTGATGACGCCGGCGCCCGGTGCCTGCCCCTCGTACCGGTCGTGCGCCACGAGCAGACCGATCTCGAGCAGCATCGAGTCGGCATCCATCAACTGCGTGACGCGCTCACGCGCCGTGAGCTTGCCCTGTTTGTGTTGTCGCGCCGCCTTGTCGGCCCCGCCACCAAGGCGAAGCGTCGCTTCGAGCGCGCGCGTCGCCTCGCTCAGTTCACGCAGTCGGGAGGTCACACGCCCTTCGGCCGTGCAGCGGACCAGCCGCGGATGTAGTCCACGAGCTGCTGCGTGGACGTGCCCGGACCGAACAGCTCGCCGATGCCGAGCGCGCGCAGCGCGTCCATGTCTTCCTTTGGGATGATGCCGCCGCCGGTGATGAGCAGGTCGGAACGTCCCTGCGCATCGAGGAGCGCGCGGACGCGCGGAAAGAGCGTCATGTGCGCGCCGGAGAGGATCGAGAGGCCGACCACGTCGACGTCCTCCTGGACGGCAGCGCTGGCGATCATCTCGGGCGTCTGGTGGAGGCCGGTGTAGATCACTTCCATGCCGGCGTCGCGAAGGGCGGCGGCAACGACTTTCGCGCCACGGTCATGTCCGTCGAGACCGGGTTTGGCAACGAGTACGCGGATGGGGCGTTCCATAGTCCCTGAATTTGGATGCGCGGGCGAAATGGGGCAACTCAGCTGATGCCGAACTTCTCCAGCCGGTAGCGCAGTGTGTCCCGGGAGAGGCCGAGCAGGCGTGCCGCGGCCGTCTTGTTGCCGCCGGCGCGTGCCAGCGCCTGGGCGATGAGTTCCCGCTCCGTCGCGTCGAGGTCGAGCCCTTCGGCCGGCAGGATCATCGGATTGCGGTTCACGGCCGCGGTGCCGGAGATGGCGGTGGGCAGGTGTTCGAGTCGCACCTGGTCGTCATCCTCGACGAGCAGGATGCGCTCGAGCACGTTGCGCAACTCGCGCGCGTTCCCCGGCCAGGGGTAACGCTCGAGCGCCCGCGCGGCCTCGGTCGACAGTTCACGCGCCGGCTGGCTCAGATCCTGACTCAGCGTCGTGACGAAGTGCGTCGCCAGCGGGAGGATGTCCTCCGGCCGCTC
>CAIRBD010000841.1 GCA_903876745.1 uncultured Gemmatimonadota bacterium | reverse complement strand
GCGGCGCTGCGCATCCAGCTGGCCTCATCGGGCGCGGCGCGGCTCGTGTCGCATGGCACGTCCGTCGTGGACGCGAACGATGCCTACATGCGCGGTGAGCTCCAGCGGCGGCGTTTCGACATCCTCGCCGCCATCCCGCTGCTGCAGCGCGCCGTGGCGCTCGACGCGAAGTTCGCGCAGGCGCATTCGAGCCTGGCGCTGGCCTACGTGGCCCTCCCCATCACAGGCAACGCCGGGCGCGACAGTTCGCTGCGCAAAAGCCGCGAGAGCGCCGACCGCGCGCTCGCGCTGGATTCGACGCTCGCGGGTCCGCATCTCGCGCGCGCGCTGCAGAGCTACATCGATTACCGGTTCGTCGACGCCGAGCGCGAGGTTCGTCACGCCGCGGAACTCAATCCGGCCGACGCCGAGCTGCGCGAATGGCACGGCTTCGTCCTGGCGCAGCTCGGCCGCCTGCCGGAAGCGCTCGAGGAGGAGCGCGCCGCACTGCGTCTCGATCCGCTGCGTGAGGACGCGCTCCTCATGCAGCAGATCGTGCTCTACAACCTGCACCGCAACGACGAGGCGCTCGCCGCGACGCACGCGCTGCTCGACGTGAATCCGCAGTCGATCTTCGCGCAGGCGAACCTCGTCGAGATGTATGCGTTCGCCGGCAAGCCGGACAGCGCGGTGGCGGTGACGCGGCGCGTGCTGGCGAGCGCGCCATCGCAGAACGGCAGTTCCTACGCCCTGTTCGCGTTCGCGAGCGCGGAACAGTGGGCGGCGGCTGACTCGCAGCGAACGTTCATGCTGGCCACGCCGACGAACTCGCCGAACTACATCAAGACGATGGCGGCCGTCGTGGACGGCGATGCCGAGGGCGCGGCGCGCGCGATGGAGGCGGGGATCGGCGCGCGCGAGCCGCAGTTCATCCTGCAGCTGCTGGGGTGCGAGCTGTACTTCGACCTGCTCAAATCCAACGCGCGCTATCTCGCGCTCATGAAACGGCTCGACGTCACGCCGTGCGCGCCGTTGCCGAGGTGGCCGATCCCGCCCCGGCCTCGGGGACGATAGCGCCAGCGCGCGCATCGGCAGCGGAAAAGACAACGGGGCCGCGCCTTTCGGCACGCGCCCCGTTGACCGGCAGACTGCGAATCTGATGACCTCTCGGTCAGCAAATTCGCAGTCTGTGGCGCACGCTTGCCCATCCCTGCCTCAGCGGCCGTCGCCGTCAGACGCCGGCCCCGACTTCTTCGGCGACGCCAGATACTTCGCATACCAATCCAGCACCCGCTGGTGATAGTCCACGAAATCACTCTCCGTGGTACTCGGCACGCCGTGTCCGCCATTGGCGTAGTTCGCCCACGTGACGGTCTTTCCGAGCCGCCGCAGCGCGTAGTACATCTCGCGCGTGTTGATCGCCGGCACGTTGTGGTCCTCGCCGCCGGTCATCAGCAGGAGCGGCGTCTTGATGCGGTCGGCGAACAGGATGGCCGAGTGCGCCTCGTACTTCTGCGGCTGCTGCCACATCGTGGCGCCGATGCGGTCCTGGCTCTTCTCGGCCGCGTGGATGTTGCGCACGCCGAGCCGCGGACTGTCGGTGTAGAACGAGATGAAGTCCACCTTGCCGCTCATGTTGATCGCGGCCTTGAAGCGGTCGGTCTGCGTGACGAGCAGGTTGGTGGCGTAGCCGCCGTAGCTCGTGCCGTGCACGCCAAGGCGTGAGCTGTCGGCGATGCCCATGCGGATCACTTCGTTCGCGGCGGCGGTGACGCCCTTGGCCCACGCCTCGCCCGGAAAGCCGACCTCGAAACCGACGCTCGGCTTCACCACGGCGTAGCCGTGCGCGGCGAGGAGGTTGGCGACGGCGTCCCAGCTGTCGTCGAAGAAATCCTCATAGATGATGAAGACAGTGGGATAGCGCTGTCCCTTCACGTAGTCCGTGGGGAGGTGCACCACGCCGTAGCGCGTCTTGCCGTCGGCGTCGAGGTAGTTGATGAGCTGCGTCTTGGCGATGGGCTTTTGCGCGAGCTGCGGGTTGCTCTCCATCACGCGGCGCGGGTTGGCGAGCGACGCGTCGGCGACGTAGAGATCGGAGATGTGGTTGCCGTCGGCCATCGTGAAGAGCGCGGTGGCGCCGTCCTTCGAGAGGCGGAGGCCGCCGTAGAGCTTGTCGCCGTGCAGGACGGCCGTCTTCTGCTTGCTCGTGCGGTCGTAGCGAATGATGGAGCGGTCCCACTGCGTCTTGGAGTTCTCGGTGAAGTACAGGTACCGGCCGTCGTTGCTCCAGGCCGCGAGCGCCGGGCGCGGCTGCGTGCTGTTGGAGTCGGGGAGCGGCACGACGAGCTCTTTGGCGCCGGTCGCGACGTCGACGGTCCAGAACCCTTCACTGTTCGTAGCGAGGAGCGCGTCGCCGGCGGGGCTCCAGCGCGAGACGCTGAAGCGTTCCTTGGCGCGCTGCGCGCGGGCGGCGGCGCTCGTGTCGGCGGGGGCGGCGCTGTTCGCCGCGGCGCCCGCCGTACCAGCGCCTCCGGCGCGGCCGTTGGCCGGGCCGAGGAGTTGGCGCTGCGTGGTGTCGGTGATGGAGCCGAGGGAGACACGGCCGTCGCGCGCGATGGCGAAACGTTTGCCGTCGTCGGCCCAGGCGATCTGCGCGCCCTTGAGCGAGGCGACGAGGGTCAGTTCCTTCGGGCGGCCGCAACTCGTCTGGCCATCGGCCTCCTTCGTGCACGCTTCTACACCGCGTGACACCAGTTTCCACTCCCGGCCACCGATGATGTCGTAGTCGGTCTTCTTGGTGATATCGAGCTGCGTGGTGATCATCGAGCCGTCCTTGGCCAGCACCCACGGGCCGATGAGTGCTTCGCCGCGGAGCGTGGCGACCGTGTTCCTGGCGAGGTCCCACGACGCGATGGAGCGCTCTTCGTTGAGCCGGTTCATCGCGTCCCACTCGAGGAAATCCTCAGTGCCGTCCAGTACGGTCACCGGGCCTTTCGTGAGTTCGTCGAACCGTTTCTTCGCTTTCGTCTTCCAGGCGACGGTGCGCAGCGCGAAGTGCACCGAGGCGCCATCGTCGCTCCAGCGTAGCTCGCTGTTCTCGGCCACGTATTGCCCGGCGGGAAGCTTCGGCGACACGCTCTTGCCGGTGCCGCGGCTCCACACGACCACCTGCTGTGCGTCGTTCTCGACGGTGAGGATGGCGAGGCGCGTGCCGTCGGGCGACCAGACGGCGGTGCGCACGGCGCGTTTTCCGGTGAATACTTCACGCTGCGCGAGCGACCTGGTGTCGACGACGAACAGGCGCGTGGGGATGGCGCGCAGGTAGCTGGGATCGCCGTCGCGTGCGGCTTCGGCGCCGAGCTGGTCGCGGCGCGTCGTGACCGTGAGGGCGAGCCATTGGCCGTCGGCCGAGAGATCGGAGACGGCGGTGGTGGCGATGTCGAGGAGGTCGCGTACGCCGAGTGAGTCGGCGCGGACGGCGGTGGCGCGCGAGGCGGCGGGGCGTGCCGCGGGCGTGGCGGCGATGAGCGCGAATGCGGCGAGCGGGAGTGCGAAGCGACGGATCGTAAGCGGCACGTGGCTGTCCTCGAGGGCCGGCGGCAGTGCCGGTGCTTCAAGATGCGGGTCGCCGGCGTGGTGGCGCCAGACTTTGCGCGCGCGGTCGGGGCGGTACTGCCGCTCCCTGACTCAGACCGCGCCCGACCGTCCGGGCGCCAAAGTGTCAGTGCGGCCCGGCCGAACCCACAGACCTTGCCGACCCGCGCAGGATGTCGACGCGCAGTTCCGTCCAGCCGTCGAGATTGTAGTACTGCACCCGCACCGTATGGCTGCCCGGTGCGATCGGCGCGTAGTCCGCAAGCGACTCGTGCGGCTGCCAGTGATCGATCACGAGCGCACCGTCGATCCACACGCGCGCCGCGTCATCGCTGATCACGCGCAGCGAATGCTCGCCGGCGGGGATGTTCACGGTCGTTGTCGCGTCGAGTGCCCAGCGTTCCACGGGCAATGCCGTGATGAGCGGGCGGTACCACTCAAAGTCGAGACGGCTCGTGCGCTGTTCGAACCGCGGCGTACCGGCGAGCAAGGTCGTGAACTGGTCCGGCGTCGGCGTCTTCACGGTCGTGTCGGTCCATATGAAGAAACGCGTGCGCCAGTCGGTGCGCGGTTCGAAGCGCGAGAACGCGAACCGTTGCGGTACGCCGGCGGGCGTGATCACGCCACGCGGCGAGACCGTGGCGGCGCCGGTGTACTCGAGCGTCACCTCCCAGTCGTTCGTCGCCTCGGGAGCCGGCGTCACCGTGATCGTGTCGCCCACGACGCCGCCCTCGGCGCTGAGTGTGGCAATGCCACGGCGTGCCACGGCGCGCCACGTGCCCGCCGGCCCCACCACGACGAACCGCGGCATCGCCGCGTGCGACGAATCGAGCGGCGCGAGCTTCGGCGAGCGCCAGTCGAACGGACCCCACTCGTCCATGATGATCGCGCTGCGCGGCCGCCGCGCGTCGGCGCTGATGGGAGCGGCGCGCTTCACACCGGGGAGCGCCGGCACGCGGTCCGCGAATTCCGCGGGGACATGCGGCACGCAGGCGGCGGACGGCACCGACTCGCGCGCATTGGCCGTGGTATCGAGCGGCGCCGTGTTCTTCGCGTCGATCACCCTTGAATTGCCGGCGAAGACGTTGCGTGTGATGCGCCAGTCGCGGCTCTTCGTGTCGCGGTGCTTGGGGTAGCCCCAGTCCGACGGTTCGATGGAATCGGCCCAGAGACGGATGGCGAGCGTGTCGCCGTCGAACCGGTTCTCGACGACGCCGTTCTGCTGGCCGTGCTCGATGGCGATGCCGATGCGGTTGTTCGCGAAACAATTGCCGGCGACGAGACTCTCGTAACTGTAGCCGCCCCAGAACCCGTGGTCGCTCCCGGCGATGCGATTGGCGATGAAGGTGTTGCGACTGAACGTCGCTTCCATCCCGTTCGTCGGCGCAAAACTGAAGTCGTTCCCGACGAACGTATTGTCATTCACGCCGCCCTTGCCGTCGTCCATCGTCTGCTGGCCGGCCCAGATGAACAGACCATCACCACCGTGCGTGACGGAGTTGTAGGCGACCACGTTGCGCAGGCATTGCTCGAACATCAGCAGCCCGGCGGAATCCTGTCCGCGGCGGTACACGCCGTGGCTGTAGCCGCGCACGTCGTAGTCGATGCGGTTGTTCGCGATCAGGTTGTCGCTGGCGCGGTACATGCCGATGCCGAGCCCCGAGTTGAACGAGAAGGAGTTGCCGGTGATGCGCAGATGGTTCGTGCGCGTCATCATCAGGCCGTTCATCCCCTGTTCGGCCGTGACCCCGGTGACGGCGCCGCTGTCGACGTCGATGAGCGAGATGGCGGCGCCAAACCGCAGCCATTCGTCCTTCTCGTTGTGGTGGAACGACAGCCAGTCGGCGAGACTCTCATGTTCGATGAGCGAGAAGAGGCGCGGCTTCCAATTGTAGCTGAGGTCGGTGCCGGCGATGCGGAGGTGGTGCGTGCCGCGCGCGGCGATGCCGAACCGGAAGCCGCGGATGCGACCGCCGGTGATGGTCACGGCGCGGCCGCCGTCAACACGGATGGCGGTGCCGAACGCTTCGTCAGGGTCGGCCGACGACGGCGCGCCCTCGAAGGTGACGCCCGTGAGATCGAGGGTGATCCCGTCGCCGCGCACGGTGAGGAATGCCGCGTCGGGCGCGGTGCCCGCGGGAAGACGATAGTTACCAGGGGCGATGC
Source organism: uncultured Gemmatimonadota bacterium (assembly GCA_903876745.1). Taxonomy (GTDB): domain Bacteria; phylum Gemmatimonadota; class Gemmatimonadetes; order Gemmatimonadales; family Gemmatimonadaceae; genus Fen-1231. The sequence continues at coordinate 3,801 of CAIRBD010000841.1, read as the reverse complement.
GAGTGCTGCGCGTGATGACGGCGCCGACGCTCGGCCGTATCGTCACCGCAGGTGGCGCCTGCGCGAACGCGGCGAACGGCGCGGCAAGCGCGAGGGCGGCCAGGCGCCAGCGCGCGGTGACGCTCATCGCAGGTCCCCGCAGGCGGGGCGCCCCACATCGTACGCGTAGCCGAACGCCCACTTGGCGCTGTCGCCGGAGAAGACGTCGCACTGCTTGCCCGTCTTCGTGTTGACCGCGCTCATGCGGAGGCCGTCGAATCCGGAACTCAGGATGTGGAGTTGCGTGTTGGCCGGGCGCGTGAGGTGGAGCACGGTCACATCCCTCGTATACGTGCCGTTGTCGGCATAGAACATCGTCTGGGCGACGTGGGCCTGCCGGAGGAAGCTGGCGAGGGTGGGATCCACCACGCCGTCGCCGCGCACGGCGGGCGGCTGATCGCCGCGACGGCCCGGAGCGCCGGCGAGCCCACCGCGCGCGGATCCCGCCTGCACGGGGAATTCGACGACGCTGCCGTCGCGCGTCCGCACGCGCACGAGGGGAGTCTGCCGCGGCGACGTCAGTCGCGAGATCGCGAACACACCGAGGAAGACGACGAGCATGGCACCGCCGAACAGCGTGACGCGGGTCATGCCGTCAAGAGTAGCGGCGGCGGTGCGGCGTGGCCAGCCGGCCCCGGCGTCGGGGGATGCCCTATCCCGCCCGAACGACCCTCGTGCGACCTTGCAGACCATGACTTCCGACACGACTCCCGCGGCGCCAAAGGCGCGCGAGGATCTCACCGCCCTGCTCGCCCCCCGCTCCATCGCCGTCATCGGCGCCTCGCGCCGCGAGAGCAACATGGGGCGGCAGATCATGTACAACCTCATCCATTACGGATTCACGGGGTCGGTGTACCCGGTGAACCCGCACTCGCCGTCCATCTGTTCCGTGCGCGCGTATCCGCACATCGGTGACCTGCCCGAGGCGGTGGATGTGGCGGTGGTCGTCGTGCCCAAGGAGCATGTGCTCGAGACAGTCGAGCAATGCGGCATCGCGAAGACGAAGGGACTCATCGTCATCTCGGCGGGATTCCGCGAAGTCGGGGGCGAGGGCGTCGCGCGCGAGACCGCGCTGATGGCGGCGGTGCGGAAGCACGGCATGCTGATGATCGGCCCGAACTGCATGGGCGTGATCAACGCGGCGCCCGAAGTCTCGATGAACGCGACCTTCGCGCCGACGATGCCGCCGTTCGGCCATGCGGCGTTCGTGTCGCAATCGGGCGCGCTCGGGCTGAGCGTGCTCGACTACGCGCGCGCCTATGGCATCGGCATATCGCAGTTCGTCTCCATCGGCAACAACCCGGACGTCGGCAGCAACGACCTGCTCGAGCGCTGGGAGACGGACGACGCGGTGAAGGTGATCCTGATGTACGTCGAGAACTTCGGCAATCCGCGCCAGTTCCTCGAACTCGCGCAACGCATCACGAAGACCAAGCCGATCATCGTCGTGAAGTCTGGCCGCTCGCGCGCCGGCGCACGCGCGGCGAGTTCGCACACGGGCGCGCTGGCCACGAGCGACGTGGCCGTGGACGCGATGCTCGCGCAGGCCGGCGTGCTGCGCGCGAGTTCGGTGGAGGACCTGTTCGACATGGCGATGGGCTTCGGCGTGAAGACGCCGCCGCGTTCGCGCCGCACGGCCGTGCTCACCAACGCCGGCGGCCCGGGGATCCTCGCCGCCGACGCGATGGAAGCGCACGGGCTCGAGCTCGTCGAGCTGAGTCCGCAGACGGTCGAAGCGCTGCGGCCGCTCTTCCCGCCGGAAGCGTCGATCCGTAACCCCCTCGACATGATCGCATCAGCGACGCCGGCGGGTTACAAAGCGGCGCTCACGGCGTTCCTCAACGACCCCAACATCGACGCGGTGGTGCCGATCTTCGTACCGCCGTTCGGCGTAAAGCAGGAAGACGTGTGCGAGGCCATCGTGAGCGCGGCCTCGACGGTGCCCGACAAACCGATGCTCGCCGTGCTGATGGGCCTCGAGGGGCTTCCCCAGGGGCGGGCCGAGCTGCACGAGGCGGGGATGCCGGCGTACATCTTCCCCGAATCGGCGGCGCGCGCGCTGAATGCGCTCAACAAGTGGCGCGAGTGGGCGGCACGGGAACCGGCGCTCATCGTGCCACGCACGGTGGACCGCGCGGCCGCCGCGGCGATCCTTGCCACGGCGCGCGCCGACGGCCGTGACCAACTCTGGCAGGTGGAGTCCATCGAGTTGTTGCGGGCCTACGGCATTCCCGTGGCCGAGACGCGGTTCGTGGCGAGCACCGCGGAACTGACAGCGGCCGGCGCCGCCGTGGGGTATCCGCTCGCGATGAAACTCGCCTCACCCGACATCACGCACAAAACGGACGTCGGCGGCGTGTGCCTCGGCATCGCCGACGGCGCTGCGCTGCTCGCCGCGCACGCGAACATGATGGCGCAGGTGAAGGCCAAGGCGCCGACGGCGCGGCTCGACGGCGTGGTGCTGCAGCGCATGGTGGGCGGCGGCCGTGAGACGATCGTCGGCATCGCGCGCGATCCGGCCTTTGGCGCGCAGTTGATGTTCGGGCTCGGCGGCGTGTTCGTCGAGGCGCTGCAGGATGTGGTGTTCCGCATCGCGCCCATCGACGGCACGCAGGCGATGGACATGCTCACCGGCATCCGCGGCGCGAAGGTGCTCGACGGCGTGCGCGGCGCGCCGCCGGTGGACAAGCAGGCGATCGCCGACGTGCTGGTGCGGCTGGGGCAACTCGCGATGGACCATCCCGAGATCGCGGAACTCGACATCAACCCGTTGCTCGCGTTCGAGCATGGGGTGGTGGCGGTGGATGCGCGGGTGCGGATCGGGGCTGATCCAGAGCGCGGAGCCGCGCCGCGACGCGCGAACGCACCGCAAATTCATCCCACTTTGCCCGCATAAGCGCCGCATCTCGCGCATAGGCAGTCACCGCCCTTCCCTTCCCTGCGCGCCACGGTAGCGTGCACCATATGACAACCATACGCATCATCGGCGTGCCGATGGATCTCGGCGCCTCGCGCCGCGGCGTCGACATGGGACCGTTCGCCGTCCGGTACACGGATCTCCGCGAACGGCTCGAGAAGCTCGGTCACACCGTCGAGGACGCGGGCAACGTGACCGTGCCCTTCCGCGAGGACGCGGAGAAGGGCGCGCAGCGTGGCGCGCGATACCTCGGCGCGATCACCGAAGTGTGCCGCACCGTGGCGCAGCAGTCGCAGGCCGCGCTCGTGGCGGGCTGCACGCCGCTCGTGCTCGGCGGCGACCACGCGCTCGCCGCCGGATCAGTGGCGGGCGCCGCGGCACATCTCGCGGCCACGAACCAGCGGCTCGGTCTCATCTGGATGGACGCGCACGGCGATCTCAACACGCCCGGCACGTCGCGCTCCGGCAACGTGCACGGCATGCCGCTCGCGCATCTGCTCGGCCATGGCGACTCGGCGCTCGCCAGCGTCGCCGGCGTGCGCCCCGCGGTGCTCCCCGAGAACGTGGCGCTCGTAGGCATCCGCGACCTCGACGGGCCCGAGCGCGAGCACATCGACCAGTGGAAGCTCAAGGCACTCACGATGCGTGCGCTCGACGAGCGCGGCGTGCGCGCAGTGATGGAAGAAGCGATCGCCGTCGCGACCGCCGGCACGGCCGGGATCTGGGTGTCGTTCGACCTCGACGTCGTGACACCCGAGACGGCGCCCGGCGTGGGCACCGCGGTGCCCGGCGGGATGACATTCCGCGAAGCGCATCTCGCGATGGAGATGCTCGCCGACACCGGC
>CAIRBD010000840.1 GCA_903876745.1 uncultured Gemmatimonadota bacterium | reverse complement strand
CGGGGCGCGCCGGCGGCGTCACACGCCGCGGCGCGCGTCGGGCATCAGATGCCGATGCCCGCGTGCACGCCCCAGAACGACGTCGCGCCCACGCTCTTCCCGCCGTACGGCGCGTAGTAGCCGACGCCGATGTTGCACACGCCCACCAGGCTGGTACGCAGCTCGCCACCCGCGAACGTGCCGCCCGACGGCGCGGTGAGCGGCGAGCCCCACGTGCGCAGCAGCACCACGCGCGCTTCACTGAGCAGAGCCACGTCGAACCCGGACGTACCCCTCCGTCCTTTCTTGCTGTCGAAGATGTTCTCGTAGCCAAGTCCGAGTCGTCCACCCGCGGTGCCCGGACTCAGCGTCACGGTGAGGTTGTTCAGCGACCGTGTGGTATCGCGCACCTCGACCGCGTCGAACATGTGCACGTACCGCGCCGTGAACGACCACCGGTCGGGTGCCCCCCACTCCACCGAGGTGATGGGGAGGAACACGTCCTGCGACGTGGGCATGAAGATTTTCTGCAGCACAGTCTTCGCCGTGGTGGCGGTGGAGTCCTGTGCCACGACGGCACGCGCCGCGAACGCGCCGAGCAGCGCGAGGCACAACGAGACCCGGCGGTTCCATTGCATCGGTCACGCTCCCGTGGTGGTCGCGGTACCGCGACGCGGTTCGCTGTGCTCCCGTGCCGCGTCGTCGCCCGGTGCGACACCCATCCACAGGCACCCACCCGCGACCAGCATCGGCACGATGAGCATGAGCGGCCCCAGCACGCCGCCCCATCCGCCGTGCAGCTGTCCCTGAACGCCGCGCAGCACGATGAATCCACCGAACAGCGCCGCGAGGACGAACAGCGCGAGCGCGATGGCGCGCGGCACGCGCCGCGCCGCAAAGCCAAGCGCGACCACCGCGAGGCCCGGCAGCACATGGCTCATCACACCCCCGATGTCACCCTCCAGCGCGCCGAACAGCGCGAGCAGGAGGCCGATCGCCATGATGATCCGCGACCCCGCCACGGCGGGATCGCCCACCATCAGCAACCCGGCGAGCGCGCGCACCACCAGCGCCACCAGCACCACCGCGTTCACCATCTCCCACGTGTGGTCGCCTTTCGACATCAGCACCAGAACGAGCACGATGTTGCCGATGAGCATCGCCGCGAACCCCACGCTGCTCGCCCGATACTGGATGTGCAGCTGCCGCTCGTCGATGAGCTTCTTGAACAGGCCGAGCGAATGCAGCGTGGGACGCAGCAGGTACGCCGCCACCATCAACAGCAGCCACGCGTTGTCCACCGCCGCGCCAAGGACGATCGCCACGACGAAGATCGCCGACGCCGCCCAGAAGATCGGATCACGCTTACCCAACATCGGAGGACTCCAGCTCAAAGAGTTGCTCGACCGTCGTGTCGAACACGCGCGCCAGTTGCAGCGCCAGCTTCACGGACGGGCTGTAGTCGCCGCGCTCGATCGCGATGATCGTCTGCCGCGACACCGCCACCCGCTCGGCGAGTTGCGCCTGACTGAGTTCGTTGCGATCGAAACGGAATCGTCGAAGATGTGTTTTCATGGCGAGCCCACGGGAGTTGCGGGAAACACGTCGGTCGGCGCCCCTTCGTCCGCGGCGGCGCCAAGCACATAAGTACAGTTTGCTTTACATTATGTCAAGTAACCATTACATCGGTGCCTCGCCGCAGGCCGTCGGTCGGCGCTACCTTCGAGGAGATTGCCATCTCCGCTCGCCGAGCGAGGTTCGATGAAAGGGCGCACCACCGTCGCCGTGGTCGTGGGCGGGTACATCGCGGCGCTTGTCGTGGGCGCCGCCGCCGTGGCACTCAGGAGCTGGATGTTCCCGCTCCCTCCCGCCGAAGCGTCGGGCGGCATGGCAGGATTCGGCGACCTGCTCTTCTTCGGCCTCGTGGCCGGCGTTGCGAGCCTCGTCCCCTCGGGCATCGCGCTGCGAGGCCTGCGGACCGCGCCGTCGTTCTGGCGGCCCGCATCGTTCACCGTACTCGCCGTCGCCGTCACGGGACCGCTCGCCATCGCGATCTTCGCGACCGAGAGCCATCGTCCCGACCCATCGGCGTTCGTCGCGATGCTGGGGTTCTTCTCGTTGATGCGCCTGTTCGGCTCACCTGTCCTCACGCCGCTCTGGTCGCTCAGCGCTCTGCTCTGTCCCGAACAGCCCGCGCGGCGCACGTTGTTCGCCGCCGCTGCGCTCGAAGCACTGGTGGCGGCGACAGTGATCATCGACATCGCCGTCAACGTCATCCGCAACAACCAGAAATACTGAATGCGCTTCGCACCGCCTCGCGCCGGCGTTCGCCTTCGACGCGATGCTTCGCGGCTCGTATCGGTCGTATTCATCGCAACCGCGCTCACTCTGCCGTGCGCCGCGCGTGCGCAGTCCGCCGCCTCCGACCTCCGCCTCGCCGCGCCCATCACGCGCTGGGACGCGGCACTCCCGCTCGGCAACGGCCTGCTCGGCGGCCTCGTGTGGGGACGCGGCGACACGCTCAACGTGTCGCTCGATCGCGGCGACCTCTGGGATCTGCGTCTTCCATCGACGGTGACGCGCCCCGACTGGACGTATCGCACGGTGCGCGACCTCGTCGCCTCGGGCGATCACAAGAAGCGCGTGGAACTCTTCGACGATCCGTACGACAAGATCGCGTATCCCACCAAACTCCCCGCGGGCCGACTCGTGCTCGTGCTCGACTCCGGCGCCGTCGCACGGCGGTTCACGCTGCGACTCGCCACCGCCGACGCCGTGGTCTCGTATGGCGACCGCGAGGTGACGGGCTTCTTCAGCGCCGCCGAGCCGGTGGCGCTGTTCCGTATTCCCTGGCGTTCGGCGCGCGTCGCCATCATCGCGCCCAAGTCGGTCGACACGCTCGGCTACCCCGCCGCCGAACTCGGCCACACCGCGGATCGCACGTGGATGGTGCAGCGTGCCGCACTCGGCCTGCGGTACGCGATCGTCGCCGGCACGCGTGTGATCGGCGACTCGATGCTCGTGGCGGTCACAGTGACGTCGACCACCGACGGCGCCGACCCGCTCGCGCTCGGCCGCTCGCGCGTGACGGCCGCACTCGCGCGCGGCTATGAGCGCGTGCAGGCGCCGCACCGGGCCTGGTGGCGGCGCTTCTGGGCGGGTTCGTCGGTGCAGGTGCCCGACACCGCCATCCAAGGGCAGTACGATCGCGTGAAGTACTACTACGGCGCCGCCTCGCGGCGCGGCGCACCGCCGATACCGTTGCAGGGCGTGTGGACCGCCGATGGCGGCACGCTCCCGCCGTGGAAGGGCGACTTCCACAACGATCTCAACACGCAGACCACGTATCTCGCCTGCGACGCGGCGGGACTCGTGGACGCGTGCCGCAGCTGGCTCGACTACAACTGGCGCCTGCTCCCGGCGTATCGCCGCTTTGCGCGTGATTTCTTCGGCGTGAAGGGCGCAGCGGTGCCCGGCGTGATGGCCCTCGACGGCGCGGCACTCGGCGGATGGGGACAGTACTCCCTCTCGCCGACGATGGGCGCGTGGGTGGCACAGTCGTTTTTCTCTCACTGGAAAGTCACGCAGGACCGCACGTTCCTCATGCAGCGCGCGTACCCGTTCCTTACCGAGATTGGCACGGCGCTGTTCGCGCTCACCGCGCCCGACGCGCGCGGGATGCTCAAGCTTCCGCTCTCCACGTCGCCGGAGATCAACGACAACGCCCCGTCGTCGTGGCTGCCGCCCAACACGAACTTCGACCTGGCACTCATGCGCCGGCTCGCCGGCGCGCTCGAGGAGACGGCGACTGCGGTCGGCGACCGCACGGCTGCCGCGCACTGGCACGCCACGCTCGCGCATCTCGACCCGCTCGACCGCGACAGCGCCGGCGCGCTCACCTTCGCGCGCGGCCATCCGTACGCTGAGTCGCACCGCCACTTCTCGCATGCGATGGCCATCCACCCGCTCGCCCTGCTCGACCCCGAGGGCGCCGACTCCGCCACCGTGCGCGCGACGCTCGACGGCATCGGCACACACGGCAGCGATTGGTGGACCGGGTACAGCTTCGCGTGGTACGGCGCGATGCTCGCGCGCGCCGGCCGAGCCGACGAGGCCACCAAGCAGCTCGAGATCTTCACCCGCGCCTTCATCCTGCCGAACGGCTTTCACGTGAACGGCGATCAGACCAAGAGCGGCCTCTCCAAGTACACGTACCGCCCGTTCACGCTGGAGGGGAACTTCCTCGCCATGCACGCCGTGCAGGAGATGCTGATGCAGAGCTGGGGCGGCACCGTGCGCGTGTTCCCCGCGGTCGCCGCACGCTGGCCTGATGCCACGTTCCGCGCACTGCGCGCAGAGGGTGGATTCATCGTTTCCGCCACGCGGCGCGGCGGTTGTACGGCATCGGTGCGCATCGTCGCGACGCACGCGGGGTTGCTGCGCCTGCGCGATCCGTTCGACGCCGCCTCGGCGCGATGGAGTCGGACGGACTTCGAACGCGCGGGCCGCGACCTGCTCTTTCGCCTGCGGGCCGGCGAAGTGCTCGCCGGCGCCGTTCCGCCGGAGGCGGCGGCGCGCTGCTGAATCGGCGGCCGTGAACCGGCGCACCCTCACCGTGCGCTGGCGGGACCGCTACTATATGATGGACTTCCCCACGCGGAGCGCGTTCGTGTCCCGTAAGCATCTCGCCGCATCCCTGCTGCTCGCCGGCGCTGTCGCCGCGTGCGCTGCGCCCTCCGCCGATCGCGCCGCGAATTCGCCGTCCGCGACCTACTACGACACCGCCGGCCGCACTGACGTCTACAGCGGCGGCGTGCGGATGATCGCGGTCAACACGCCCAAGGGCACGTTCAACGTCTGGACCAAACGCGTCGGCAACAACCCGAAGATCAAGGTGCTCCTCCTGCACGGCGGCCCGGGGATGACGCACGAGTACTTCGAGGCCGCCGATTCGTACTTCCCCGGCGCGGGCGTCGAGTACTACTACTACGACCAACTGGGCTCGTTCTACAGCGACCAGCCCAAAGACTCGTCGCTCTGGAACACCGCGCGGTTCGTCGAGGAAGTGGAGCAGGTGCGCAAGGCGCTCGGCATGGACAGCACCAACTTCTTCCTGCTTGGCCACTCGTGGGGCGGGCTCCTCGCCACCGAATACGCGCTCAAGTACCAGAAGAACCTCAAGGGGCTCATCATCTCGAGCATGATGTCGAGCATCCCGGCGTACAACGAATACGCGACGAAGGTACTGATGCCGGCGATGGACCAGAAGGTGCTCGCCGAGGTGAAGGCGATCGAGGCGAAGAAGGACTACGCCAATCCTCGCTACATGGAGCTGCTCGGCCCCAATCACTACGAGAAGCACCTGTTGCGCCGCCCGGCGGCGGAGTGGCCCGACCCCGTGAACCGCGCCCTCAAGCACGTGAACAACGACATCTACATCCCCATGCAGGGGCCGAGCGAACTCGGCGCGAGCGGCAAGCTCGAGAAATGGGACCGCTCCGCCGACCTCAAGAACATCACCGTGCCCACGCTGGTGATCGGCGGCACGTACGACACGATGGACCCCAAGCACATGGAGTGGATGGCGAAGCAACTCCCCAAGGGACGCTTCCTCCTGTGCCCCAACTCGGGGCACATGGCCATGTACGACGACGGGCCGGTGTACTTCCCCGGCGTGATCAAGTTCCTCACCGACGTGAACGCCGGCACTTTCGCCAAGTAAGGAGACCCACGTGAACAAGCGCGACTTCCTGCGGACCGTCGGTGGTGCATCCCTCGGCCTGGCCTTTGGCCCCGAACTCCTGCGCGCCTACGCGCACGTGCCGGCGGCGGCCCTCGCCGAGGACGAGGCATTCTGGGCGTCGGTGCGCGGCAAGTTCACGCTCACGCCCGACTACATCAACCTCGAGAACGGCTTCTACTGCTTTCAGCCCGAAGAGGTGCTCGCCGAGTTCATCAAGAACGTGCGCGCCATCAACGTGGAGGCGTCGCACTACATGCGCACACGCCAGGGTGACGACAAGCTGCGCGTGCGCACCAAGCTCGCCGCGCTCGCCGGCTGCGGGCCCGACGAACTCATCATCACGCGCAACACCACGGAATCGCTCGACACCGTGATCAACGGCTTCGAGTGGAAGCCGGGCGACGAGGCGGTGATGGCGAATCAGGACTACGGTGCGATGATCGACATGTTCAAGCTGCAGGCGCGCCGGCACGGGATGGTGAACAGGTTCGTCGACATCCCGATGGACCCGAAGTCCGACGACGAGGTGGTGCAGGTGTACGCCGCCGCCCTCGCGCCGAAGACGCGTCTGCTGATGATCCCGCACATGGTGAACATCACCGGCCACATCCTTCCCGTGCGGAAGATCTGCGACATGGCGCACGCACGCGGCGTGCACGTGATGGTGGACGGCGCGCACGCCTACGCGCAGCTCGACTACAAGATCCCCGACCTCGGCTGCGACTACTACGGCGCGTCGCTGCACAAATGGCTCGCCACGCCGCTCGGCGCCGGGATCCTGTACGTACGCAAGGACCGCATCGCCGGCTTGTGGCCCATCTTCGGCGACGAAGGCCCCGGCGTCGACGACATCCGCAAGCTCAATCATACCGGCACGCATCCGGTGCACACCGACCTCACCATCGAGCGGTCGATCGCCTTCCACGAGATGATCGGCAGCGCGCGCAAGGAAGCGCGACTGCGCTATATCCAGCAGTACTGGACGAACCGGGTGCGCGGCCTGCCGAAGATCGTGATGAACACGCCGGCCGACCCCGCGCGCAACTGCGCCATCGCGAACGTCGGTGTGCGGGGGATCGCGCCGGGCGACCTCGCCAAGACGCTGCTCGACAAGTACAAGGTGTGGACGGTGGCCATCGACGGTGCGGGCGTGCACGGCGTGCGGGTGACACCGCAGGTCTACACGTCCACGGCGGAGCTCGACACGTTCGTGCGGGCGCTGAAGGAACTGGCATCGTAACGCACGGGGGAACGCCCGGTCGTCGGGAGTCGTTCACCCGGTAATGGCCGCTCCCCGGATTCGCGCAGTCGCACGCGCACTGCCGCCGCACTACGTCGATCAGGCCACGCTGACGGCGGCGTTTCGCGAAGAGTGGGCCGCCAAACACTTCAACGCAGATCGTCTCGCCGACCTGCACCGTGCCGTGGGCGTGGGCGGCCGGCACCTCGCGGTGCCCCTCGCGCGTTATCGCGATCTCACGTCGTTCCGGGCACGCAACGACGCGTGGACGGCGGCCGCGACGGATCTCGGCGAGCAGGCCGTGCGTGCCGCGCTTGAGAGCGCCGCGCTCACGCCGCGCGACATCGACCACATCTGCTTTGTGACCGTCACAGGGCTCGCCACGCCGTCGATCGATGCACGGCTCGTGAACCGGCTCGGGTTCCGCTCCGACATCACCCGCGCGCCGATCTTCGGGCTCGGGTGCGTCGCTGGCGCCGCGGGCACGGCGCGCGTGAGCGATGTGGTCCGCGCGTGGCCCAAGCGTCGCGCCGTGCTGCTCGCCGTGGAACTCTGCTCGCTCACGCTGCAGCGTGAGGACCTCTCCGTCGCGAACATCATCGCCAGCGGCCTG
>CAIRBD010000839.1 GCA_903876745.1 uncultured Gemmatimonadota bacterium | reverse complement strand
GTCCCGTGCCGGCACCGCGAGGGACGAACGGCGCGCCCGCCTTCCAGCAGGCGGCGACGACGGCGATGACCTCCTCGCGCGTGCCCGGGAACACGGCGATCCGCGGCCGTTCGTGATAGCCGGGCAACGCGTCGTTCTCGTACGCGAGCAGTTCGGTCGGGCGCGACAGCACGTGGCGCTCGCCGACGATGGAGATGCACTCGTCGCGCAGCATGGACGGAAAGATACGGCGAGGCGCACGCGGTCAGTGAGTGGGCGCGGCCCCGGACGACCGGACACGAAAAAGGGAGAGGGGGTCACTCCCCTCTCCCTTTTCATCCACCCACCCGGTCACTCGCTCAGGTGACGGCCCAGAACCCCGCCAGCGACCGTCCCTCGGGAGAGCCACGCAGCTTCTCGAAAGCGCGCTCGCGGATCTGACGGATGCGCTCGCGGGTGACACCCATCAGCGCGCCGATCTTCTCGAGCGTCATCGCCTCGGAGCCTTCGTCGAGGCCGTAGTACAGATGCAGGATCTTCCGCTCGCGCGGCGTGAGATAGTTGCGGAACACACGGTCGATGCACTCGCGCATCAGCTTGAAGTCCGTCTTCTCCTCGATCTGCACGCCGTCATCGCCGGCGAAGCGCTCGCCGAGCGTGCAGGCCTCGCGGTCGGAACGATCGACCGGCGCGTCGAGCGAGAGTTCGGCGGCCGACATCTGCTTGGAGTTGCGCACCTGCTCCGGCGTCTCCTCGAGCAGACGGCCGATCTCGTGGTCGGTCGGGTCACGCTTCAGCACCTGCGCGAGCACCGTTTCGGCGCGCGAGAGGCGGATGAGCTGCGAGTTCTGGTTGAGCGGGATGCGCACCGAGCGCGTCTGCTCGGCCAGCGCCTTCAGCACCGCCTGACGCACCCACCACACGGCGTACGAGATGAACTTCACGCCCTGGTCGGGGTCGAACTTCCGGACCGCCTTGAGGAGTCCTTCGTTGCCGATGGCGACGAGTTCGGAGAGGTCGAGGCCGTGCCCCTGATACTTCTTCACGTAGCTGATGACGAAGCGGAGGTTCGCCGTCACGAGGCGCTCGGCGGCGGCCTCATCTCCCTTCTGCGCGAGTCGCGCGAGACGCCGCTCTTCTTTGACGTCGGTGATCAGCGGGAGCTTCTGGATGTCCTGCAGGTACTGGTCGAACGCGGTGGACGGTGAAGAACGAAAGAATTTGCCAGGCCTCGACTCAGTCACATGCTGCATACACACTCCGGCTACGTCGTTACGGAAGTGAGGAAACGCAGAGGACACCGCAGGCCCCGCGTATGACGTGATGCGACGCGCAGGGACGGTCAGGATATGTACGGGGGGTGCTGTCGGTCAACACCTGACTTGTGTCAAAAAGGTGCAAAGTCGCCGTGGGCGGAATCGTAAAGTGTTGTCAATTGGCGCTTTACGGAGATATCACAAAGATGTAGGAGGCTGGAGACCCGCATATTCCCGCTCGATTCGTGGTCCGGAAACGGCTGTTCGGGTGGTTTTGGTCCGAACTCTGGCCGACTATTTCAGCCGCTCCGGTGCGACCGCGCCTCGCCTCAGCGCGAGCGTGCGAGCGCGTCGCGGATGATGGCGTCGGCGATCGGCACCGCGTATCCGCGATCCGCACCCGCCATCGCGCCGAGTCGCATCGGCACGGCGTACTCCACCTGGCCGGCGCGCGCTTTTTTGTCAGTGCGCGTCGCGGCGAGGATGGCGGCATCGTCGAACGCCGCCGGCACGCGCACGGGAAGTCCCGCCGTGGCGAGCACGTCGGCGATGTCGCCGGCGAGCGACGACGCACCGATGCCCGCGAGCGCTGCGGCCCGCGCTTCGACCACCATGCCGATGGCGATGCATTCGCCGTGCAGCAGCGCGTAATCGGAGAGCGTCTCGATGGCGTGGCCGATGGTATGGCCGAAGTTGAGCACCTTGCGCAGCCCGCCCTCGCGCTCGTCGCGCGCGACCACGTCGCACTTGATGGCGATGTTGCGCTGCACGAGTTCGAGCGCGCGTTCGGGCACGGGACCATTCGCGCGCACGATGTCGGCGGCCGACGCCGCGAGCCACGCGAACGCGCCGGCGTCGGTGATGACGGCGTGCTTCACCGCTTCGGCGAACCCGCTGCGGAGCTGGTCGAGCGGCAGCGTGGCCAGCGTCGCGGGGTCGGCGACGACGAGCGCGGGATGATGGAACGCGCCGACGAGGTTCTTCCCGGCGCGCGTGTCGACGCCGGTCTTGCCGCCGATCGACGCGTCGATCATCGCGAGCAGCGTCGTCGGCACCTGCACCACGGGGATGCCGCGCAGATACGTGGCGGCGACGAATCCGGCGAGATCGCCCACCACACCGCCACCCAGCGCGAGGAGGGCGCTGTCGCGCCCGAAGCCCGCCTCGAGGAGCTCGTCGGTGAGGCGCGACCACTGCTTGCGTGTCTTGCTCGCCTCACCGGCGGGGATCGTGAGCACGGGTGTGGCCGCATCGCCGATCGCGGCCGCGAGGCGCGGCGCCCAGAGCGGCGCGACCGTGTCGTCGCTGATGATGCAGAGCCGGCGCGCGCCCACGGCGCGCCGCACCCCGTCGCCGCAGCGATCGAGTTCACCGAACCCGGCGACGATGTGCGCGCCGTGCAGGTCGAAGGTCGCCGTGCCGCTCACGCGCGTCCTACCAGAGCACTTCGGCGGCGCCGGCGCGACGGTTGGCGACGCGGGCGAGCATGAAGAGCAGGTCGGACAGGCGGTTCAGGTACACGATCACGATCTGCGGCACGTCGTGGTCGTGCTGCATGCGGATGATGGCACGTTCGGCGCGCCGGCACACCGTGCGCGCCACGTGCAGCGAGGCGGCCTTGGCCGTGCCGCCCGGCATGATGAACGATTTGAGCGGCGCGAGTTCCGACTCGCAGTCGTCGATGGCGACCTCGAGCTGGGTGATGCGCTGGTCGGAGAGCCGGGCCTTCTCGAGCTGCTCCTTGTATTTCTCGGGGTGCGGCGTGGCGAGCAGCGCACCGATCGCGAAGAGATCGCGCTGCACGGGGGCGAGGATCTCGTCGACGCGCGGCATCAGGTCGATGCTGCGGGCCATGCCGATGCAGGCGTTGAGTTCGTCCACGTCGCCGTATGCCTCGACGCGCGCGTGGTCCTTGAGCACGCGGCCGCCGCCGAACAGCGCGGTGCGGCCGTCGTCGCCCGTCTTGGTGTAGATCTTGGTGGCCATGCCCGAAAACTAACGCCGGAAGGCGCGGGGCGAGTGGCTCAGCGGTTGAACACGCGGTCGAGCAGCGCCGAGATGGATTTCGAGTCGCTCTGCGGCGGCAGCGATTCGCCGCGCGCCGTGTCGCTGGGCGGCCGATACGTGTCGGGGAAGTGCCGAGCCAGGTGCTTCTGCAGCCGCTCGGGGGTGCCGGGCATCTTCTGCCGGGCGCACCAGTCGTCGAGGGCGAGTCCGAACATCGCCGCGTTGGGGCGGATCATCGGGTCCTTCGCGATGGAGAGCGAGAGGAGTCCGGTGATCGACGTGTCGAGGTCGGGGAGCAGTTTGCGCACGTCGGGGGTCGGGGCGATGGTGACTTCATCCATCGCGGCCTCGGTCTCGACTTCGCGGAACAGCGGCTCGAGCGCGAGCAGTTCGAAGAGCACGACGCCCGTGGAGAAGATGTCGGTGCGCCAGTCGACGCGTGCGCCGACGGTCTGCTCGGGGCTCATGTAGTGC
>CAIRBD010000838.1 GCA_903876745.1 uncultured Gemmatimonadota bacterium | reverse complement strand
GCTACCTGGCGTGCTCGGGCTGCAGGACATCGGGGTGCGCATCGAGCGCGTGAAACGCGGCGAGATCGCGAGTTGGAAGGTCGACTTCGACATCCCGCCCCAACCGCACGGTCGCCATCTGAAGCATCTCCAGGCGATCGTCGATGCCTCGCCGGCGCCCGACGACGTGAAGACGCGCGCGAACGCCGCCTTCGAGGCCGTCGCGACCATCGAGGCGGCGATCCACGGCACCACGATCGAGCGCGTCCACCTGCACGAAGTGGGCGCGGTGGATGCCATCCTCGACATCGTGGGATCCGTGTGGGGGATGCACCTGCTGGGCATCCATCACGTGTACAACACGACGGTCGCGCTGGGCGATGGGTTCGTCGATGCCGCACACGGGCGGCTCGCCGTGCCCGCTCCGGCGACGCTGCGCCTGCTGGAGGGGGTCGCCGTGCGACCGGGGCCGGCGGAGAGCGGAGAGCTGACCACGCCCACCGGCGCGGCGCTCATCAAGGTGCTGTCCCTCGGTGCTCCACCGGCGGAGTACCGGCCAGTGCGGAGCGGGTATGGCGCGGGGACCAAGGATCCGGCGGGGCGTGCGAACGTGCTGCGGATCGTGCTGGCTGAGGTGCTGGAGGCGGTCCTGCCGGAGGCGGGCGCGGAGGTCGGGGTCGCGGCCGGACCGGTTGCACACGAGAGCTTGGCGCTGCTGGCGGCCGACATCGATGACATGACCGGTGAGTACGCCGCGCTCGCGGCGGACTCGCTGCGCGATGCCGGTGCGCTGGACGTCACCCTGTTGCAGACCCTGATGAAGAAAGGACGGCCTGGGCTTCGGCTCGAGGTGCTCTGCCGGCCCACCGATGCCGACCGTCTCGAGGCGTTGTTGCTGCGCGAAAGCACGTCGATCGGCGTGCGGCGGACCGTGGTGACGCGGCGCGCGCTCCCGCGCTCCATCCGCTCCGTCGAGGTGTTCGGCCACGCCGTCACCCTCAAGACGGTGCAGCTTCCCGGCGGTGGCGAACGGGAGAAGGCCGAGTTCGAAGACATCCGCCGCGTCTCATCAGCGACGGGGCGTTCCACTGCGGAAATCCTCGAAGCGGTGACGAAGCTGAATTAGCCATGGGTGAGCGTCGGAAGTCGATGTAAATCATTGTGTTCCGCGATGCAATGTGATAAATTGCGTCAATGGTCAGAGTTGCCCGCGTCCAAGCCGAAAGCATCGCCGAAGAGCTCGGCATCGTAGCGGGAACCGAACTGGTGTCCGTGAACGGTCGCGCGCTCGAAGACTTCCTCGATTGGGAGTTCCTGACCGCGGAGACGGAACTCGAGATCGAAGCCAAGCTCCCGTCGGGCGAGCGGATCATCTTCGACATCGAGCGCCCCGAACACGAAAGTCTTGGCGTGGAGCTCGAGCCGCCCACCGTGCGGCGGTGCGCCAACCGGTGTGAGTTCTGCTTCGTCGAGGGGCTCCCCAAGGGGCTCCGGCGCCCGCTGTACATCCGCGACGACGACTACCGTCTCTCGTTCGCCTACGGGAACTTCGCCACGCTGAGCAACCTCAAGGAGCGTGATTTTGAGCGCATCCTCGAGTATCGCCTCTCGCCCTTGTATGTGTCGGTCCATGCGACGCCGTGGGAGGCGCGCAAGAAGCTGCTCAACAACCCCAAGGTGCCGGACGTCCTTGCCCAGCTGAAGCGGCTGGTGGCGGGGGGCATCCAGTTCCACGGCCAGATGGTGATCGTGCCGGAACTGAATGACGGCGAGGTGCTCGAGCAGTCGCTGGCCGACCTGTACGCGTTCGAGGAGGCGTGCCTCTCGGTGGCGCTCGTTCCCGTGGG
>CAIRBD010000837.1 GCA_903876745.1 uncultured Gemmatimonadota bacterium | reverse complement strand
CTCATCAAGCACCGCGCCAGCGACACCGACATCCACTCGATCGCGCCCAAGACGCCGAGTGATGTGATCAAGAAGCCCGACGCGAGCGGCAAGAGCACGAACACGCTCGAGGTGCGCACGAATGCCACGCAGACCGACTTCGTGATCAACGGCACGGTGGTGCAGACGTTCCCCAAGAGTGGGCCGATGAACGTCGTCGAGGGGATCGCCGGCATCCGCATCAATCACCAGCTCGAAGTGCACATCGACGGGTTCGCGCTCACGAAAGGCAAGTAAGGGTTCCGCCGGCGGTACCGGCCCCGATTCACAGCGCCCGTCGCGAGACACTCGCGGCGGGCGCTATCTTTTCTGCATGACCGGCATCGACAATCCCATCGAGCGGTGGCACGAACTCGTCCACACGCGCAACGACGCGGGGCTCGACACCCTGCTGGCCGACGACGTTGTCTTTCATTCCCCCGTGGTGCACACGCCGCAGGTGGGGAAGGCCGTCACGCGGATGTACCTCGCGGCGGCCTTCCGGGTGTTCTTCGACGATTCGTTCCGCTACGTGCGCGAGGTGGTCGGGCTGCGCGACGCGGTGCTCGAGTTCGTCGTGACGCTCGACGGCGTCACGGTGAACGGCGTGGACATGATCACGTGGAACGACGACGGGCTGATCACCGAGTTCAAGGTGATGCTGCGGCCGCTCAAGGCGGTGAACCTCATCCATCAGAAGATGGCGGAGATGCTGCAGCGCGGCGGCTGAGCTACTTCCCCGTCACTGCCGCGTACACCATCCGCTCGAACTCGAACGAGACGGGGTGCGGGCACCCGCCCGCGAGCTGCCCCCACACCATCGCGATGAGCTCGCGTTTCGGGTCGATCCAGAAATACGTCCCGGCGTAGCCGCACCAGCGGTATGTGCCGGGCGACGCCGGCATCTTCGACGTGGCCGAGTCCACGAGCACCACGCCGCCGTACCCCTGACCGTACCCGTGCAGTCCGCTCGCGTCGGCGATCGGCGTGAGGCGCGGCGGGAGATGGTTCTGTATCATCGTCGCGACGGACGCCCATTTGAGCACGCGGTGGCCGTCGAGCGTGCCGCCGTTCATCAGCATCTGCGTGAAGCGCAGGTAGTCGTTCATCGTGCCGACCAGCCCCTGCCCGCCGGCGAACAGCTTGCCTTCGGCGCGCAGGTCGGCGCCGATCGCGTCGCGGCCGGCGATCAACACGTCGTTCGGGCCGCGGCCGTCCATCACCACCACGCGCGCTTCCTGCGACGGCGCCACGTGATGCGCTGTCTCGGTCATGCCGAGCGGGGTGAAGAGTTCGTCGGCGAGGTAGCGATCGTAGCGCTTGCCCGATGTCACCTCGACGACGCGCGCGAGGACGTCCATCGACACGCTGTAGTTCCAGCGCTCGCCGGGCTGAAAGAGCAGCGGCAATCCGGCGACGCCATCGGCGAACTGTTCGATGGTGTGGTCGGCGTCGAGCAGCTGCGTGCCACGATAGATCGAGTCCACCGGCGTATTGCCGAACACGCCGTAGGTGAGCCCCGCGGTGTGCAGCAGCAGGTCCTCGATCGTGACAGGGCGCGCCGGCGCGGCGAGCACCGGTGCGGCCGCCGAACCACCGGCGAATACCTTCACGTTGGCGAACGCCGGGATGTACTTCGAGACCGGATCCTCAACGCGCAGTTTGCCACGCTCCACTTGCTGCATTACGGCCGTCGCCGTCACGGCCTTGGTCATCGAGAAGAGCCGGAACAGCGCGTCGGTCTTCATCGGCAACCCGCGCGGCGCGTTCTGCATGCCGACGGCGTCGGAATACACGAGCTTGCCGTGTCGCGCCACGGCGAACGCGAGCCCCGTGAAATGGTGCGAGTCCACCTGCGCCTTGAGCATCGGTGTGATGCGCTGCAAGGCGGCGGTGGAGAGGCCGACCTCCTCGGGGGTCGCTTTGGGCAGCCCCTGTGCGGCGAGTACGGCGGGCGCGGCGAACATCGCCGCGAGGAACAGAATGGAGGTCCGGTGGATTATGGTCATGGCTAGATTCTCGTGATTCCCGGCTGGCGTCGCAATCCCATGAGAGTACGGACCCGATGAT
>CAIRBD010000836.1 GCA_903876745.1 uncultured Gemmatimonadota bacterium | reverse complement strand
CGCATCACCCGCGGGCGCCGCGCAAGCCGGCGCCGCCCCCGTACCTGCGCCCGCCGCGCCGCGTACGCCGACCAAATGGGATGACGCATGGGCCGCGCGCATCACCGGCAAGAAGAAGGGCGTGTTCGACGCCCCCGAAGTCGCCGACGGCACCGTCGTCGGCAATGCATATGTCTGGATGAAGGCGGTGAAGGACGTGCACGGACTCAGCGACAGCGAGATCAGCGCGGTGCTCGTCATCCGCCACGCTGCGATCCCCATGGCGATGGACGACGCCTACTGGGAGAAATACGACCTCGGCAAGGCCAACAAGATCAAGGACCCGTCCACGAACAAGTGGGCGAAGCGCAATCCGTTCTGGAAGGCCGACCCCAAGGAGCCGGCGAGCGCGCCCTTCACGCTCGATGCGCTCAATGGGCGTGGGTGCATCCTGATGGGGTGCAGTCTCGCGGCGAACGGGATGGCGGGCGAGCTCGCCGAGAAGTTGAAGCAGCCGATCGACGACATGCGCGCCGAGATGAAGGCGCACCTCATTCCCGGCATGACGCTCGCGCCGAACGGCGTGTTCGCGGTGATGCGCGCGCAGGAAGCCGGATGCACCTACATCCGCAGTTCGTGAGCGCCGCGCGGCCGGCCCACACCCCTCGGACGGCGGAGCCCGACAGCCGGCGTTATTCTTGGGTATGAAGCTCAAGCAGAACGGCGCCATCATCCTGATCGTCGTCGCGTCGCTCGCCGTCGCGGTGGGTGTGTACCGCACAGGGAGCCGGCAGACGCCGGCACCCACCGGCGCGGCGCGGCGCGCGCGGGCCAACCACGCCATCGAAATCGACCAGCGTTCGCTCGTCACGGCGGAGCAACTCGTTCACCTCCCCGTGCTGGCCGACGAACGCCCGTTCGCCGAAGATGCGATGCGCATCGCCGACAACGAGATGGACCTCGCGTTCAGGCAGGCGGTGCGCCGCACCGCGAGCCAGCCGCGCGCCACGTCGGACACCGCGAAGGAAGCCGATTCGCGACTACAGGCGGCGCTGCACGCCTTGGAGGCCGACGAGGCGCAGGTGAAAGCGCTCACCGCCGCCATCGCCGGGGCGAACGTCGCCGCCGCCGAGTCGCTCACCGACCGGCTCAATCTGATCAAAGCGCAGGCCACGCTCGACCAGGACGATGCCGACGACGCGCGCGACGACCTGCGGCGCGCGGGCGGCGACCCGCTGGGCCGGATGCAGGATATGCTCGACGAGCACGAGGCCGACTCGAAGGGCGCCGACACGGTGCACATCGTCATCACCGCGCCGCCCGAGTCGCGCGGATTGATCCGGCACGTGCAGACGCTGCAGGCGCTCTACCAGAAACAGGCACAGCTGCAGCGCGCCAAGTCGGAAGCTGACTCGCTCGCCGCCGCGTTCAAGGAGCGTCACGACCGTTTCGAAGCGCGGGTGGCGGCAAGGTCGCGCGACGCGTCCACAGCGCCCACGGCGCGGTTGAGCCACGATTCCTCCGCCTCCCTGCTCGCCACGACACAGCGCAGCGCCCTCGACGGGAAGATCCGCGCCACATTCGACCAGCGCATCGAGAATCAGCGCCAACTGTCGGACGTCTACGCCGGGTGGGTCGCCGTGCTCGACGCGCACGTGCGCGCCGCCATGAACCAGTTGCTCCGCAGTCTGCTGCTGATCCTCGGCATCGTGCTCGTCGCGATGCTCATCTCGCGGTGGATCGAACGCAAGCTGGTGGAGCGGGCCGTGCGCGCACGCACGCTGCACGTGGCGGCGCGTGTGGCCGTGCAGGCGTTCGCGGCGATCGTCGTGGCACTCGTCATCTTCGGGCCGCCCGACAACCTCGGCACCATCGTCGGACTCGCCGGCGCTGGCCTCACCGTGGCGCTCAAGGATTTCATCCTCGGCTTCATGGGATGGCTCGTGCTGATGGGACGCAACGGCATCCACCTCGGCGACCTCGTCGAGATCAACGGCGTGACGGGGGAGGCCGTGGAACTCGGGGTCCTCCGGACGGTGCTGCTCGAAACGGGCGACTGGACCGACGCCGGCCATCCCACGGGCCGTCGCGTGACGTTCAACAACAGCTTCGCCATCGAAGGGCACTACTTCAACTTCTCGACGTCGGGCCGGTGGCTGTGGGACGACGTGCGCCTCGTGGTGCCGGCGGGGCGCGATCCGTATCCGATCGCCGATGCCCTGCAGCGCCTCGCCGACGACGCGACGGCCGAGAGCGCGCAGGAAGCCGAGGCGCAGTGGAAAGCGGCGCGGCGATCGCCGAACGACGACACGCCGTCGGCCGGCGCGAGCGTCCGGCTGCGCCCCATCGTCGGCGGATTCGAGATCACGGTGCGCTACGTCACGCGGGTCACGGAACGCGAGTCGCTGCGGAGCAGGCTGTATCGCACGGCGGTGGACATGCTGGGCGGAGCGGTCGTCGCCGACGCCGGTCCGAACCGCACGTGATCGTTTCTTCGTCGGCGCGTCGCGCACGGCGACCGCGAGAGCGAGTGTTCCCATGCGCATGACCGACATCCCGTTCGGCACCACGGACTGGAGTGCCGTCGACGCCACCGAGCATCCCGGCGAGACGGGGATGGCGCGCTGGCGTACACGCCAGTTCGGCGAGCTCCGCGTGCGCATGGTGGAGTACTCCGCCGGCTATCGCGCCGATCATTGGTGCGAGAAAGGGCACATCCTGCTCTGCCTCGCCGGAGCGCTGACCACCGAGCTCGCGGATGGGCGGTCGGTCGTGCTCACCCCGGGGATGAGCTATCAGGCGGCCGATGGCGAAACGCCCCACCGCTCAGTCTCGAGCGGCGGGGCGACGCTGTTCATCGTCGACTGACCGGCTACTTCCCGATCACCAGGATCGTGAACGACCCCGGGATCACCGGCGCCTGACCGCCGCGTCCGCCACCCGGCGGCGGCGGCGGGGCGG
>CAIRBD010000835.1 GCA_903876745.1 uncultured Gemmatimonadota bacterium | reverse complement strand
GTCATCCTGAGCGAGACCATCCGCCTGCTCTCCCCGGGCACCCTCGTGTTCGAACTCGACGCCACGGCGCCGCTGGACTTCGACGTGAGCGATGCCTGCGCGGCCCTGCGCGTGTGCGGGCACAAACTCGCGCTCGCCGACTTCCGCGTGGGCTCGCCGGGGAGTGTGCTCCTCCCGCACGTGCACGTGGTGAAGATCAACGTCGCCGGCATGCGCGAGAACGACCTGCTGCGCTCCGCGGCCGCGGCCACGGGGAACGGGCGCGTGCTGATCGCCGAGCACGTGAACGACCGCGCGATGCGCGACCGGTGCATCGCGCTCGGATTCCGTCACTTCCAGGGCTATCGCCACACCCGTCCCGAGACCGTGGTGCGCCGCGACCTCGACATGAACCACATCGCGATCTTCCGCACGATGCGCGACCTGCTCGACGCGTCGGTGAACGACCGCGACATCGAGGCGGCGTTCGCGCGCGACGTGAGCCTGTCGTATCGCCTGTTGCGCATCGTGAACTCGGCGGCGATGGGGGGCACGGAGATCTGGTCCATCGGCCACGCCATCCGGCTGCTCGGCCGCGTGGTGCTGTACCGCTGGCTCTCGATGTGCCTGCTCGCGTCGTCGAACGGGCAGGGCGTGGAGGAGGAACTGCAGCGCTCGGCGCTCGTGCGCGCGCGCTGGTGCGAGCTGCTCGCGCAGGAGGCCGGCGTGCCGCGCGCGGCGCCGTCGCTCTTCCTCGTGGGGCTGTTCTCGCTGCTCGACGTGATCACCGGCGTGCCGATCGACGAGTTGATGCGGCAGATCGAGCCGGCGCCGGACGTGCGCGAGGCGCTGCTCCACCGCGCCGAGTGGTTCGGGTCGACGCTCGCCCTCGTGGAAGCATGGGAGGCAGCCGACTGGACCGAGGTGCTCAACCGGTCGGCGGAAGTCGGCGTGGAGGCGGCGACGCTCCCCAAGACGTACATGGCGGCGCTCGAGTGGGCGTCCGCACAGACCGCCGAGGCACACGTGGCGGCGTGAGGGGTGGTAGTTTCTCCGGGTCCGCCTCAACCCGGAGACCGAAGATGTCCGACGCCGACCGTCCGTCCCTCGACCGCCGCCGTTTCGTGGGCGCGTCGCTCGCGGCGGGTGCCGCCGCATTGTTGCCGCGTTCCGCGCACGCCACGCCGGCGGTCACCGCGGCTCCCGCCGTGCCGGTCGCCCCGCCGATCGCCTCCGCCGACGACGAACTCTTCGAGCGCTCCATCGCCGAACTCGGCGCGATGATGCAGCGTGGCGCGCTCACGTCGCGCGCGCTCACGCAACGGTACCTCGTGCGCATCGCACGCATGGACAAGAACGGCCCGGCCGTGAACGCCGTCATCGAACTTAACCCCGACGCGCTCGCCATCGCCGACGCGCGCGACGCCGAGCGGAAGGCGGGCAAAGTGCGCGGCCCGCTGCACGGCATCCCCGTGCTGGTGAA
Source organism: uncultured Gemmatimonadota bacterium (assembly GCA_903876745.1). Lineage (GTDB taxonomy): Bacteria > Gemmatimonadota > Gemmatimonadetes > Gemmatimonadales > Gemmatimonadaceae > Fen-1231. Next base: position 3,170 of record CAIRBD010000835.1, on the reverse strand, counting down.
GGACAACGTGGACAGCGCCGACGCGATGCGCACCACCGCCGGCTCGCTCGCGCTCGCGACGACCACGCCGTCGCGCGATGCGTTCATCATCGAACGGCTGCGCGAGGCGGGCGCCGTGCTGCTCGGCAAGACGAACCTCAGCGAGTGGGCGAACTACCGCTCCACGCGCAGCACGAGCGGATGGACCGGCCGCGGCGGGTTGACGCGCAACCCGTACGTGCTCGATCGCAACACCAGCGGCTCGAGCTCGGGCACCGGCGCCGCGATCGCCGCCGACTTCGCGACGGTCGGCATCGGCACCGAGACCGACGGATCGATCATCAGCCCGTCGTCGCTCAACGGGCTCGTCGGCGTGAAGCCGACGGTGGGACTGTGGAGCCGCAGCGGCATCATCCCCATCTCGGCGTCGCAGGACACGGCCGGCCCGATGGCGCGCACAGTGGCCGACGCGGCCGCGCTGCTCGGGGCGCTCACGGGCGTGGACGCGCGCGATGCGGCCACCGCGGCGAGCCGCGGGAAGACGGCCGACTACGTGAAGGCCCTCGACGCGGGTGCGCTGAAGGGCGCGCGGATCGGGGTGGCGCGCAACCTCGCCGGGTTCCACCCCGACGTGGATGCAGCGTTCAACAGCGCGATCGCCGCGATGCGCGACGCGGGCGCGGTGCTCGTCGATCCGGCGAACCTCACCACGGTGGGGAAGTTCGATGACGCCGAGGGCACGGTGCTCGACTACGAGTTCAAAGCGGGCCTGAACGCGTATCTCGCGGGGCGGGGCGCGTCATCGCCGGTCGCGACGCTCGCCGAGCTCATCGACTGGAACGAGCGCGAGAAGGCGCGCGAGATGCCGTGGTTCGGGCAGGAGATCTTCCTCCGCGCGCAAAGATGCGGACCGCTCACCGACAAGAAGTACCACGATGCCCGCGCCAAGTGCCTGAAGCTCGCGCGCACCGAGGGGATCGATGCGCTGATGAAGAAGCACCGGCTCGACGCGATCGTCGCGCCGTCGAACCAGCCGGCGTGGACCACCGACCTGCTGAACGGCGATCACTTCACCGGCGGCAACACGTCGTTCGCGGCGGTCGCGGGCTATCCCAGCGTGACGGTGCCGATGGGGCTCGTGCACGAGTTGCCGGTGGGGCTCTCGTTCATCGGCGGCGCGTGGCAGGAGGCGCGATTGCTCGGCTACGCGTTCGCGTTCGAGCAGGCGACGAAGGCGCGGCGGGCACCGAAGTTCTTGCCGACGCTGGGCTGAGGCCGGCGCACGACCGCGCCCGCACACCGCGCGCGACGACGGGCGATGCAGCGAGGGCCCCGCGGATCACCGCGGGGCCCTCGGGCGTTCACGCCTTCTTGGCGCAGGTGCTGACGCCGAGCACCGTGTAGAGCGGGCAGCTGCCGAGGAAGCCGGTCGCGAGCGGGATGATGCCGAGGTAGCCCCACGGCGTCTTGGGTCCGACGAAGGCGATGGCGATGAGGCCGAGGCCGAGGATGACGCGGAACGCGCGGTCGACGGTGCCTTCGTTCAGGGGGAGGAGTTTGCTGGCCATGGGGATGGGCTCGGTGAGGGAACGGTGCGCGGAACGGCGGCGGGACGATGCGGAATCATATAACTATATGATTGTAAAGTAAAGTAGTGCCTGCCGCCGCGGGACGGCGCCCGCCGGTGCGCCGGTCACCCCCCGCGTGGTTAACTTGCGGCATCAGGCCCGACGCCGCGAACGACAGGAGACCCGCCCGTGTCCGACCTCGAACAGTATTTCGCTCCCTTCCGCGCCCACACCATCGGCCACGACCAGACGTTCGTCTCGCCCTACGGCGAACGACGGATCGTCTACGCCGACTGGACGGCGAGCGGCCGGCTGTACCGGCCCATCGAGGACGCGCTCCGCGAACGCTTCGGCCCCTTCGTGGGCAACACGCACTCCGAATCGAGCGTCACCGGCACGGCGATGACCGTCGCCTACCACGAAGCGCAGCACATCCTGCGCCGGCACGTGAACGCGAGCGCCGACGACCTCATCATCGCCTGCGGGTCCGGGATGACGGCGGCCGTGAACAAGCTTCAGCGCATCCTCGGACTCAAGGCGCCCCAGGGCCTGCGCAAGTACATCGACATCCCCGAACGCGACCGGCCGGTGGTGTTCGTGACGCACATGGAGCATCACTCCAACCACACGTCGTGGTACGAGACGCTGGCCGACGTGGTCGTCGTGCCCCCCGACGACCGGGGAGTGGTGAGCCTCGCCGCGCTCGAGGAGCAGCTGCACGCGTACCGAGAGCGCCCGGTGAAGATCGGCGCCTTCACCGCCTGCTCCAACGTGACGGGGATCTTCACGCCGTATCACGCGATGGCCAAGCTGATGCACCGCGCCGGCGGCGTGGCGCTCATCGATTTTGCCGCGTCGGCGCCGTATGTGGCCATCGACATGCATCCGGCCGACCCTGAGGAGCAGCTCGACGCGGTACTCTTCTCTCCGCACAAGTTCCTCGGCGGGCCGGGCACACCGGGCGTGATGATCTTCAATCGCGCGCTCTACACGAACACCGTCCCCGACGATGCCGGCGGCGGCACCGTGAGCTGGACCAATCCGTGGGGGCAGTACGCGTTTCTCGACGACATCGAAGCGCGCGAGGATGCGGGCACGCCGGGCTTCCTGCAGACCATCAAGGCGGCGCTTGCCGTGCAGGTGAAGGACGCGATGACGATCTCAGCGATCGCCGAGCGCGAAGCGCAGATCGTGCCCTACGCGATGGACGCGCTCGGGCGCATCCCGGGCGTGCATCTGCTCGCGCCGTCTGGCCGGCACCGTCTGGCGATGCTGTCGTTCTGGGTGGAGGACATCCACTACAACCTGATGGTGCGGCTGCTCAACGACCGCTTCGGCGTGCAGGCGCGCGGCGGCTGTTCGTGCGCCGGGACGTACGGGCACTACCTGCTGCACGTGGATCCGTCGCGCTCGAAGGCGATCACCGACCGCATCGACCGCGGCGATCTGAGCGAGAAGCCGGGGTGGGTGCGGCTCTCGTTCCATCCGAGCACGACGATGGCAGATATCGATCACGCGATCGGCGCGGTGGCAGCGTGCGTGGAGAACGCGCGCGAGTGGACGAAGGACTACGTGTATTCGAATCTCACGAACGAGTACGGGCACGTGCGGGGCGACGCGGAG
>CAIRBD010000834.1 GCA_903876745.1 uncultured Gemmatimonadota bacterium | reverse complement strand
CGATCTCGGCGGCGTCGGCCGACGCGAGTACGACGGCGCCGATCTCGTCGTGCGCCACGCGCCAGCCGTCGGCCGATGCGTTGATCACGCCGCGCGCTTCCAATGCACTCAACACATCCGGCGCGAGCGAGGCGGTCTCTCCCGTCGCGGCCGCGATGATATCGGCCGTGATCGGTATCTGTGCGAGCGCGATCGTTCGCAGTGCACTCGACTCGCTCGGGGCGAGCCCGCCGATGCGGTGCCCCACGACGGCGCCGCGCTGGAGCGTGGCATCGAGGTCCTCGGCCGAGTCGCAGCGCCAGCCATCGTCGTCGAGGTGCAGCACGTGCCGCTCGATGGCGAGTCGCAGTGCTTCGAGCACGAGCAAGGGCACGCCGCTCGTGCAGCGCAGCAGTTCGTGCGGGAGCGCGTTGGTCCACGCCGCCTGAGGGAGCGGCGCGATGCTCGACACCAACTGCTCGATCTGTGCGACCGTGAGCGCTGCGAGCCGCACCGTGGTGATCGCGTCTCCGAACGGCGGCAGCGCGCGCGAGGGACGGCTGGTGAGCACGAGCAGCACGCGTTCCTGCTGCAGACGCGATGCGACGAAGGAAAGCGACCGGAGCGAGTCGTCGTCGCACCAGTGCAGATCGTCCACGACGAGCGCGAATGGCGCGTCCTCCGCGACCGCCGCGATGAGTTCGAGGAGCGCGAGGCCGCGCCGTCGCAGGGCTTCGTCGCCCGTGGCGCCGTCGGCTTCGCCGGAGAACCGGGAGGAGAGCGACGGGTCGATGGCGAGCAGTGAGGCGGCGGAGTGCTGCGAGACGCCGGCGGCCCCCGGAAGCAGGGAGAGCGCGGTGACGAGGCTTGCGAGCGCCGCGTACGAGACATTTCGGTCGCCCGCGTGGGCCGAACACCCGACCACGCGCCCGCGCCCGGCGATGATGCGAGCGGTGAGGTCGCCCACGAGCCGCGTCTTGCCGATGCCGCCGTCGCCGGTGATGAGCGCCGTGCGCGCGCCCTTCGCGCGAGCGACGGTCCAGAGTTCGTGCAGTCGCGCGAAATCACTCTCACGCCCCACCAACTCGGCGGTGAGGCCTCCGGCCGTGGGCCGCCGCGCGGACGACGCGCGCACCTGACGCGCGAGCCGCAGTGCGGCGACGCTCGCCGGTTCCGGCGCGCGTTCCTCGGTGCGGAGCCAGATGTCGAAGTGATCAGCCTCGGCGCGGGAGCTGATTACGTCGCCCGACGCGGCCAGCGCTTCGAGCAGGAGTTGAAATCCCGTCTCGACATGCGGTGCGACATCGCGGATGCGGCGGGCGAGCGTGATGGCGTCGGCGAAGCGACCGTGGTCGAGCGCGCGTCGCGCGAGCGACTCGGCGGCATGGACGAAGAGCGCGCGGAGCCGGGCGCGTTCGATGTCGGCCCACCGTTCGAATTCGTCGGCGCCCGGCGACGCGAACGTGCCGAAGAAGTCACCGGTGTAACGGTTAACGGCGCCGTCGAGATCGCCGTCGCGCACGGCGCGTTCGAAGGTGGTTACGTCGCTGTCGAGCGAGCTGGTGAGGGTGAGTCCCTCGGCGCTCGAATCGATGAAGGCGCCGTGCGTGGCTCGGCTGATGACCCAGAGCGCCTGACGCAGCGACTTGCGCGCGTCTTCCGGATCGCGGTCGCCCCAGAGGAGGTCGGCGAGTCGTTCGCGCGAGGCGGTGCGTCGCGGCGCGCCGGCGAGGAAGGCGACGAGGGCGAGGGGCTTGCCCTGTCCCAAGGCGGTCTCTCGTGCGCGCTCGTCGAAACGCTCAAGGCGCGGTGCGCCGAGGGCGAAGAGTTCGAAGTGCTCGGAGACGCTCGTGAGACGCACTGCGGGGCTTGCCATAGACGCTCGTTAGACGACGATGTGCGGTGTTATGCGCACCACGACCCCGGCATTCGCGTCTGGTCCGGAACGGCTAGGCGATCTTCGTGTGCTTGGCAGCTGCGAAGGTACGTCGAAGGATGGGAGCCGGGAAGAGTTACGGGCGGGTGTCGGGGCGTGGGCCGAATGCGCAAATGTCTTCACCCACTTATCTGAGGAATGACGCATGCGTCAACTGCTTTCGAGACTCGTCGCCTTGACCACGTTCACCGCTTCGGTGCTTGGCGCGCAGAACATCGCGAACCTCGGCATCGGGGCCGTCTCACCGCTGCCGCGGTCGGGCCAACCTGCGCCGAAACAGCGTTTCTTCGTGTCCGGAGACTGGTATCTCTCGCCGCGCGTCTTCGTGGGCGGGGTGGAAGGCGGAGCGACCTCGTTCGGGTTGGCGCTCGAGAAGGGAATCGGTGACCCGTCGAGCGATGCGGACGGGCTCTGGGCGGTGGGCGTGGACTTCGACTACTACAAGTACTCGGTGATGAATCTCGTCAACGTGACCGTGCTGCCCATCGGCGCCACGTTGAACTACCACTTTATGCTCGACAATCCGCGCATCGATCCGTACATCGGCGCAGGCTTGGGCTACTTCATGGTGAGCGCGTCCGCGGACGGCGTTGCGGCCGTAAAGGCCAGCACGATCTTCTTCCAGTCACAACTGGGTGTTCGGTACTTCCTGACGGATGCCGCCGCGATCGGCGCGCATGTGGGATCTGGCATCGGGAATATCGCGATCAGCGGCACCATCCGGTTCTAGCCGTGCCGCGACTCTGGCAGTCCTCCATCCGTGCGCGCGCTACCGCGCTCCGCACCGTTTTTATCTCGGGCGCTCTGGTCGCTGTCGTGGCATCGGCGAACGCGCAGTCGGCAAAGCCGGCACCGGAGGTTCTCACCAACAAGTCTGTGATCGAGATGGTCACAGCCAAACTTCCGGACGAACTGATTCTGGCGAAGATCGCCTCCGCCCAGTCGAACTACGACGTCACTACCGCAGGACTGATGGAGCTTACGAAGGCCAAAGTGCCCATGCCAATCATCAAGGCGATGATGGGGCAGGGCGGCGGCGGCTCGGCGCCGGTCGTCGTGGCGCCGGCACCTGTGAAGGCGGCGAGTGGACCGAGCGCGGCTGGAGCCGGCGCGTTCGGCGAGCCGGAACCGCCCGCAGATCCCGGCGTCTACATCCTCGGCGATTCGTCCGGGGCCCGTGTGTATGTACAGATCGAGCCGGCTGCCTACACTCAGGGCAAGACGGGCGGCTTCCTGAAAAGCGCGCTGACGTACGGGATCGCGAAGACGACAGTAAATGCGGTGGTGCGCGGCGAGAACGCGAATGTACTCTCGCCTTCGGATAGCCCGGTCTTCTACTTCGTGTTCGAGAACACGAAGTCCTCACTGAGCGGAGCGGGTGGGTTTTTCGGAGGCGTCTCCAGCCCCAACGAGTTCACCCTCATCAGGCTCAAGGTAAGCGGCGGGAGTCGGGAAACGACGGTCATGTCGTCCAACATCTTCGGGTCGTCGTCCGGTACGTCGGAGAAGGCCGTCGTTCCGTTCTCGTATTCGAAGATCCGCCCTGGCGTGTACCGCGTGACACCGAAGTCCAAGCTTGACGTGGGCGAGTACTGCTTTCTGAGCGCAGCGGGATTCTCGGCGCCCGCCGCGGGAATGGTCGGGGCGGCGGGTTCGAACCGCCTGTGGGATTTCTCGGTGCGCTGAGCGCCAAGACGATACTCACTGCGGACCTTCCACCGTTTCCGGAGATGCCTTGGCCAGCTATGTGATCAAATCATGGAGAGCCGATGACCACCCACCCCACGGGGCGGATGCATGCATCGAGATCGTGGGCCGGGCAAGTGGTTTGCTGTCGTGGCTACTTGGCCTGCTGGAAATCAGTCCAACGGTCACGCTCAGGTTGAGCCGCGATCTCATCTCCTTTGAGGAGGGCTCGCTGGCGGGGAGCATCAGTTACCGAACACCGCTGGAGAACGTGTGCTCG
>CAIRBD010000833.1 GCA_903876745.1 uncultured Gemmatimonadota bacterium | reverse complement strand
GGACCGGGTTATCTAGTCAGGGATTCCACGGTGGCGGCCTCTGGCAGTCGACGGCATCGTCCGTCGACACTGGAGACTCGACCATGAAACAGTTCCGCTCGGGAGCGATGCTGCTCCTCCTCTCCGTCACCGCCTGCAACGTGTGGACGATGCGCCGGGCCGCCGTGCCGCCCGAGCAGCTTGCCACCCTCAACAAAGAATCGCCCGTTCTGAAAGCGCACGAGCGCGACGGCGTGCTCTACGTTCTGCATGACTGGCGTGTCGACACCATCGCGCGCGTCGTCTGGGGCACGGGCGAACAGCTCGATGCCCACCGTCAGGTGATGGCCCGCGGCGCCTTGCGCGTGTCCCTCGACTCGACGCTCCTCTTCGAGTCGAACGTCGTGCAGCGCGACGGCTCCGTCGGCGCGATGACGACCATGACCGGCGTGTCACTCGTCGCGACGGCCGCATGCGCCCTCAACCCGAAGAGCTGTTTCGGTAGTTGTCCGACGTTCTACGTGACGGATGGCGAGCGCCCTGTGCTTCAGGCCGAGGGCTTCTCCTCCAGCATCGCACCGGTGCTCGAAGCGACCGACGTCGACGCGCTGTACCTCGCGCGCCCGTCGTCGCGGCATCTGGATGTGACGATGACCAACGAGGCGTACGAGACGCACGTCGTGCGCTACGTCGATCTGCTGGCGGCGGCGCGTCCACCCGGCGGACGCGTGTTCGCCACCGACGGCCACGTGTTCTGGCGCGGCACGCGCATCACACCGCCCACGAGCTGTCGTGCCGGCGCCACCGATTGCACCACCGCCGTGCGCGCAGCCGACGGCATCGAGTGGTACGACGCCGCCGACTCGACCGACCTCGCGTCGAAGGAGACGATCGATCTCGAGTTCCCCGAGATTCCCGATGGGCGCGTGGGCCTCGTCATCGGCTCGCGCCAAACGCTCCTCACCACGTTCTTGATGTACCAGACCTACGCGTGGTTCGGATCGACGCTCGGCGAATTCATCGTGAGACTGCAGCGCGGCGACGTCGCCGCTCTCAGTCGACTGCGCGCGCTCGGCCAACTGCTCGGCGAGATGGAGGTGCAGGTCGCCGACGGGCCTGAGGGATGGCGCACGGTGGGCGCCACGGGCGAGGTCGGCCCCATCGCCGAAGATGTGCGCGTCGTGCCGCTGCCGCCCCTGCCGGCGGGGACGCGCCGTCTTCGGCTGCGACTGACCAAGGGACTCTGGCGTATCGATCACATCGCGGTCGCCGCACTCGACGGCCCCGTGCAACCGGAGCGCTTGCGCCCGAACCGCGTGACGCGCGACGGGCGCGTCGATGCCGCGGCGCTTCGGTCGGTGCGCGACCGCACGGCGCCGCTCACGACGACGCTCGGAGACCGCTACGACTTCGTGTACGAACTGCCTGTCGACTTCGCGAACCAGGAGCTGTTCCTGGAGACCCGCGGGTACTACCTCGAGTGGATGCGCGACGCGTGGCTCGCCGAGGAGGACGCGACGCGCGCCGCGGCGATGCTCCGGGATCCGCAGCGCATGTTCCGCGACCTCGCCCCCGCGTTCAAGCGCCTCGAGCCGGAGATGGAACGTTCGTTCTGGAGCAGCCGCTATGTGCGTCCGTGAGATGAGAGGGCTCCTGCTCGCCGCGCTCCTCGGCACGGCATGCGCATATCATCCGCCCGTCGCGCCGCCACCGGGCATCCTGCCGAAGGGCCCGTCGCCCGACACCACCGGCTTTGGCTCGTGGGTGATCGTGCGATCCGCCGACAGTCTCTGGGTGTCGGGCGAACTGATCGCCATCACCGCCGACAGCATCCACCTGCTCACGGAACACGGCCTCGTGAGCGACGGGACCGATCGCGTCGTGCGCGTGCAGGTGCTCACGCACGACAGTGAATACGGGCAGATCCGCACCTGGCAGGTGGCGGGCACGATCAGCGCGCTGTCGCACGGCGTCGGCTTCATCTTCACGGGTCCGATCTGGATCATCACCGGCCAGATCAACGCGGCCAGCGCGTCGCGTGCGGGCCTCCTTGAACTGCGCGACTGGGAGAGCCTGCGACTCTGGGCCCGGTTCCCTCCGGGGCTTCCTCCGTCGGTCGATCGTTCGAGACTGCGGCTGCGGGCCAGGAGCGGTTGAGCGATCGCAGCCGCGCACGCTCACCGCACCGGCGTCGCCCGCATGAAGCCAGCAACGACCTCGGCGAGCCGCGGCCCCTGGTCCTCCTGCAGGAAATGCCCGCCGGCGGCGATCGTCACGTGCGCGGGTCCCTTCGCGCCGGCGATCAGCTTCTGCAGCACTGCGTCGGCGCCGCGCGTGATCGGGTCGCTGTCGGAGAACGCCGTGAGGAAGGGCTTGTCGAACGCGACGAGCGCCGCCCACGCCGACTTGTTCGCGCTCGCGGCGGGATCTGACGGCGACGCGGGCACGAGCGTCGGGAACTGTCGCGCTCCGGCCTTGTAGCGCTCGTCGGGGAACGGCGCGTCGTACGCCGCGATCGCGTCGGCGCCGATGTCGCTCACGCATCCGCGTTTCACGATCATCCCCACGGGAAACTCGGCCACCTGCTGGCTGTAGTCGCGCCATGCCTCGAACGCGGCGCCGAGCGGGCGATCACCCGTCGGGAGGAACGTGTTGGCCGCGACCACGCGCGCGAACCGGTGCGCGTGCTCGCCCACGAGGCGCAGGCCGAGCAGGCCGCCCCAGTCCTGACAGACGAGCGTCAGGCCGGTGAGATCGAGCCGGTCGAAGAGTGCGGCGCGCAGCCACTCGATGTGGCGCGCATAGGTGTAATCGTCGCGCGCGGCAGGCTTGTCGGAGCGGCCGAAGCCCACGAGATCGGGCGCGATGCAGCGATAGCCCGCGCCGACGAGCACGGGGATCATCGTGCGATAGAGGTAGCTCCAGCTCGGCTCGCCGTGCAGCAGGAGCACCGGCTCCGCGCTGGCCGGCCCTTCGTCGATGTAGTGAACCCGCAGGGTGTCGGTGGAGCCGTCGCCCGCCGGGACGTCGACGTAGTGCGGCGCGAAGGGATAGCCGGCGAGGTTCGCGAAGCGATCGTCGGGGGTGCGGAGGATGTGCATGGTCATCTCGGTCGCTGTCGTTGCTTGGTGTGTTCGCGCGGGTCGTGGCACAATGCGTCGCTGAGCAAAGTGGTCCAGTTTGGTCGGTTGAGCCACACCCGACCTCCCGCGACCTCGACCCGGGCCCTTGACGCCTAGCTATCGCGATGATATCATATTGCTACCACTCACCGCGAGCTTACCTCGTATGTTCCGCGAAAACAATCTCCGTGGCACCGGCGGCTTCCCCGCCCTCGTCGTCTTCATCGCGCTCGGCCTCGGC
>CAIRBD010000832.1 GCA_903876745.1 uncultured Gemmatimonadota bacterium | reverse complement strand
ATCGGCGACGGTGAACTCGCCGAGACCGCGACGACGGTGATCGCGCTTCCCGAGATCTTCACGCACTATCTGCAGGGCGGGCGCGTGGATGTCGGGTTCCTCGGCGCGGCGCAGATCGACTGGTTCGGCAACCTGAACAGCACGGTCGTCGGCCCGTACGGGACGCCCGCGGTGCGGCTTCCGGGCGCCGGCGGCGCGCCGGAGATCGCCGCGCACGCGCGTGACGTGTTCGTGGTGATGAAGCAGACGGCGCGCTCGTTCGTCGCCGACCTCGCGTTCCGAACGAGCGTTGGGTTCGGTGATGGCCCGGGTTCGCGCGAAGCGCTGGGCTATCGCGGTCGCGGCCCGCGGGCGGTGATCACCGATCGTGGCGTCCTTACGCCCGACGCGGCCACGTGCGAGCTCACGCTGACGGAGTTGTACGAGGGCACGACCGCGGATCAGGCGCGCGCCGCGACCGGCTGGCCGCTCCGCGTGGCCGACGCGCCGGTGGTGGCCGCGCCGCCGACGGCGCACGAACTTGAGATCCTGCGGGACCTGCATCGACGGACGAAAGAGGCCCACGCGCAGCACGTGCGCATCCCCCTGCCATCGCCACTGCCATGATTCTTCCCGGTCCGAAAGCCCAGGCGCTGATCGCGCGCGACGCCAAGGTCGTGAGCCCGAGTTATCCGCGCGACTATCCGTTCGCGATCGCGAAGGGGCGCGGCGCCGACGTGTGGGACGTGGACGGCAATCGCTTCCTCGACTTCGCCGCCGGCATCGCCGTCTGCTCCACGGGCCACGCGCATCCCGAGGTCGTGCAGGCCATCAAAGACGCCGCCGATGACTTCCTGCACATCTCCAGCGACTACTGGCACGAGCGGCAGGTGCAGCTCGCCGAGAAGATCGCGGCGCTCGATCCCATGCAGGGCGAGCCCGTGATGAGTTTCATGGGGAACAGCGGCACCGAGGCGGTGGAGGGCGCGCTCAAGCTCGCGCGGTACGTGACGGGGCGCGGCCGCTTCATCGGATTCCTCGGCGGTTTTCACGGGCGCACGATGGGCTCTCTCGCGTTCACGAGCAGCAAGTACACGCAGCAGTCCGGGTTCTTCCCGACGATGCCCGGGGTGACGCACGTGCCGTATCCCGATCCGTACCGGCCGCTCTTCGCCGGCGACGATCAGGGCGCCGCGGTGCTCGACTACATCCGCAAGCTGTTCCGCCACAACGTACCGCCGACCGAGGTCGCGGGCATCCTCGTGGAGCCCATCCAGGGGGAGGGCGGCTATCTCGTGCCTCCTGACGGATTCCTCGCCGGTCTGCGCGCGCTGTGCGACGAGCACGGCATCCTGTTGATCTTCGACGAAGTACAGAGTGGCGTGGGCCGCAGCGGGAAGATGTTCGCCTCGCAACACTGGGGTGTGGCGCCCGACATCATGACGCTCGCCAAGGGGCTCGGCTCGGGGATGCCCATCGGGCTCGTCGTGGCCAAGACGCGGATCATGGAGCGGTGGAAGCGCGGCGCGCACGGCAATACGTACGGCGGCAATCCCATCTGCTGCGCGGCGGCGCTCGCGACACTCGATCTGGTGGAGCGCGGCTACGCGGCGAACGCGGCGGTGACGGGCGACTACTTCATGGCGAAGCTGCGCGACCTGCAGGGGAAATACGCCTGCATCGGCGACGTGCGCGGCAAGGGACTCATGATCGGCATGGAACTCGTCGAGGACCGCGCGACGAAGGCGCCGGCCACGGCGCTGTGCGACGCGATCATCACGCGCGCCTACCACAACGGCCTGCTCCTGCTCTCGTGCGGCATCAGCACGGTGCGGTTCATGCCGCCGCTGATGATCAACCACGCGCAGGTGGATGAAGCGATCGCGATCCTCGACACGACGTTCACTGAAGTCCTGGCGGCCCATTGAACGCGCCGCGCCGCAAGTTGGGGATCTGGATGGCCACCGCGCTGGTGGTCGGCAACATCGTGGGGTCGGCCATCTTCATGCTGCCGGCGAGTCTGGCGCCGTTCGGGTGGAACGCCATCTCGGCGTGGATGGTCACCGTCGTCGGCGCGCTCTGCCTGGCGTGGGTGTTCGCCCAGTTGTCGCGATACCTGCCCAAGGCGGGCGGCACGTACGGGTTCATGCGGCTCGCGCTCGGGGAGCACGTCGCGTTCCTCGGCGCGTGGGGCTACATCGTGTCGATCTGGTCGGCGAACGCGGCCATCACGATCGGCGGCGTGAGTTATCTCACGCGCCTCGTGCCGCGGCTGGGCGACTCGAACGCCGCGATGGCGCTGTCCGGCGTCGGCGGGATCTGGCTGCTCACGTGGGTCAACCTGCGCGGCCTCCGTTCGGCGGGCATGGTGCAGTTGGTGTCTTCCGTCATCAAGCTGCTGCCGTTCGCCGCCGTGATCGGGCTCGCGGTGTGGCAGCTCGCCGCGCACGGCGTCACCGTGCTTCCACCGGTGCATGAGGGCTCGTTCAGCTTCGCCGGCGCCAGCGGCGCGGTGGGACTCACGCTGTACGCGATGCTCGGGCTCGAGAGCGCGGCGATGCCGGCCGACGCCGTCGAGGATCCGGGGCGCATCGTGCCGATCGCCACGATGGCGGGCACGCTGCTCAGTGCGGTCGTGAGCATCATCGCGACATGCGCCGTGGTACTCATGCTGCCTGCCTCGACCGTCGCGAATTCCAAAGCGCCGATCGCCGACTTCGTCGCACAGTGGTTCGGGAGTGCGTCGGGCTGGTTCGTGGCGGTGTGCGCGGTGGTGAGTTGTTTCGGCTGCCTCAACGGCTGGCTCCTCCTCGGCGGCGATCTCCCCGCGACGATGGCTGACGCCGGCACGCTCCCGCCGTGGTTCGGCAGGCGCAACGCGGCCGGCTCGCCTTCGCGCGCGGTCCTGCTCGGCGCCGTCATCTCGACGGGACTGACGCTGATGGCGTACACCAAGGTCGGCGCGGCGGCGTACAACTTCGCCGCACTGCTCGCGACGGCCACGAACCTGCTCGTGTATCTCTTCTGCGCGCTCGCCGTGGTGTATTTCATGCGCAAGGGCGTGCTGCCCCGCTCGTGGCCGCTCATCGCCTGCACGATGGGTGCGCTCGTCTTCGTCGCGTGGGCGTTCTACGGCTCCGGGTCGGAGGCGCTCATCTGGGGCGCGGTGCTCACCGGCGCGGGCTGGCCCATCTATGTGTTCGCGCGACGTGCGGCGGCGCGTGCGGTTGCGGCGACGGTCGCTGAGTGAGTTGATGACGATGACCCGCGATCCCCGCCACAGAACCCACCTGTCCATGATCCGAGCTACTGCTGTGCGTCGCGCCGCGCTGTTCGCCGTTCCCGCCGCCGCACTCGTGATGCTTGGCGTCGCCGTGCCCACCGTGAGCGGAACGACCCGCGGCGTCGTTGGGTCCTCCGCTTCGTACCAGACTGCCGGCGATTCCCTCCGCGGCTTCTCCACCGCGAGCGCCGACCGCGAACGCGCCCTCGAGGCATTGCTCGCGCAGCGCGTGAACCGTGACAGCACCGGCGCCGCCTTCCGCGTGCTCACGGCGGAACCGCATCCGGCAGGCTCGGCGCGCAACAAGGTGCTCGCCGACTGGGTCGCGGAGAAATACCGCGCCGCCGGTCTCGAGGACGTGAAGCTGCACCGCTATGACGTGTATCTGCCGTGGCCGCGCGAAGTGTCGGTGACGATGACCGCTCCCACGCGCTACGTGGCGACGATGAAGGAAGACGTCGTCGCGGCAGACCCCGACACCAAGCAGGACCCCGGCATCACCTATCTCGGCATGACCGCGTCGGGCGATGTGACCGGCGAGCTCGTGTATGCCAGCAGCGGCAACCCGGGCGACTACGACTGGCTCGAGGCGCACGGCGTGAGCGTGAAGGACAAGATCGTCCTCGTACGCTACAGCGTGCCGTACAGCTATCGCGGGTACAAAGCGCTCGTCGCGCAGCAGCGCGGCGCGAAAGCGCTGCTCATCTATTCCGATCCGCAGGAGGACGGCTATCGCAAGGGGCTGACGTTCCCCGACGGTCCCTACGGGCCGTTGAGCCACATCCAGCGCGGGTCGATCACGTACGACTTCATCGTGCCGGGCGATCCGTTGACTCCCGGGTGGGCGTCCGTCGATGGGGCGAAGCGCATCCCCATCGCCGAGGCGCGCAGCGCGCCGACCATCATGATGGCGCCCATCTCGGCGCGTGACGCGGCGCCGCTGCTCGAGGCACTCACCGGTCCCGTGGCGCCGGCGTCGTGGCAGGGCGCACTGCCGTTCACGTACCGCGTGGGCGCGGGCCCCGCGACGGTGCACGTGAAGATCGACATGGACGGCGCGACGCGTCCCATCTGGGTGGTGGAAGGACGCATCAAGGGATCCGAAGAACCCGACAAGTACGTCGTGCTCGGCAACCACCGGGATGCGTGGGTGTTCGGCGGCGTGGATCCGAGCAGCGGATCGGCCACGCAGCTCGAGATGGCGCGCGTGCTCGGCGGGCTCGCGAAAGAAGGAAGGCGCCCGCGCCGCTCGATCGTGTTCGCGAGCTGGGATGCCGAGGAATGGCATCTCACCGGCAGCACGGAGTGGGGCGAGCAGTTCGCGGACGACCTGCGCAAGAACGGCATCGCGTATATCAACGTGGACGGTTCCACGAGCGGCTCGAACCTCCAGGTGGGGACCGTGGCGAGCCTGAACCATCTCGTGGTGGAGACGGCGCGCGACGTGACGGATCCGGCATCGGGTGGCAGCCTGCTCGCGGCCTGGGGCAAGTCGCTCGCCGGCGAACAGGCTGCGACGATCGGGGGCGGTGCGTCCCGCACCAACGCGGTCAGGAACACGCTCGACTATCCCGGCAACGCGCTCGGCAGCGGGAGCGATTACACGGTCTTCCTGAACTTCCTCGGGCTGCCGGTGATCGAGATGAGTTTCGGCGGGCCGTACGGCGTGTATCACTCGATCTACGACGACTACTACTGGATGACGCACGTCGGCGATCCCGGGTTCCGCTACATGGCGACGATGGCCGACGTGTGGGGGCGCATGGCGCTGCGGCTCGCGAACGCCGACGTGTATCCGTTCGACTTTCAGTTGTACGCGTCGCGCGTGGGCGGTTTCATCGATGCGTTCGCCAGGCAGACGTCGAACGGCCGCGTGGCGCTCACCGCCGTTCGGGCGGCGCAGCGCCGCTGGCTCACGGCCGGCGCGCGACTCGAAGCCGCGCAGCACGCCGCGCTCGCCGCGTCGCCCTCAGCGGCACGCACCGCCGCGCTCGCCGCGATGAACGAGGCGCTGCGACAGGTGGAGCAGCAGCTGCTGTTCGTCGATGGCATCCCGGGGCGTCCGTGGTTCAAGCACGCGCTGTACGCGCCGAAGTCCACGTATGCCGCGATGACGCTGCCGGGGATGCGGGAAGCGGCGGACGACAAGCACTGGCCGCTCGCGAACGCGCAGGCGCTGGCGCTGGCCGGGCGTCTCGACGCCGCCGCGGCGATGGTCGAGCGGGCGGTCGCTGCGGCGCCGCGCTGAAGCATGCTCACCGTGCGCGCGTGACGCGCACGGCGGCGCTCACCACACGCTGATCGTGCCCCGAAGCCGCAGGTCGCGCGAGCTCGAGCCGATCAACACGCGGATCTCGTTCGATTCGATGACGCGGCGCAGCGAGGCATCGTAGATCGCGAAATCCTCAGAGCCCAGCATGAAGTACACGAGCTTCGATTCGTTCGGCTCCAGATGCACACGGCGGAACGCCTTGAGGGAGAGCACCGGTTGCGACACCGATGCCACGACCTGATGCAGATAGAGCTGTACCACCTCGTCACCGGCCACCGGGCCGGTGTTCTTGAGGCGGAAGCTGACGAGTGAACGTCCCATCGGGTCGATCTTCGACGGCGTGACGACGAGCGATGAATACTCGAACGTCGTGTAACTCAGGCCGAAGCCGAACGGGAACGCCGGCTCGCCCGTGAGATCGAGGTAGTCATCGCCGCGCCCCGTCGCCTTGTGATTGTACACGAGCGGGAGCTGCCCTTCCGACACAGGGAAGGTGATCGGGAGCCGGCCGCCGGGATTGAAGTCGCCGAAGAGCGCGTCGGCCACGGCCCGCCCGCCCTCCTCGCCCGGATACCAGGCCTCGAGCACGGCGTCCACATCGCCGATCCACCGCCCCATCGTGATGGCGCTGCCGCCGATGAGCACCACCACCACGGGCGTTCCGGTGGCGGCCACCGCGCTGATCAACTCCTCCTGATGCCCGGGAAGCGACAGCGAGGCGCGGTCGCGGAACTCACCCTCCTCGATGCCGGCAACGATGACCGCCACATCGCTTGCCTTGGCCGCATCGACGGCCGCCGTGATGCGCGCCGCCCAATCGTCCTGCGCGCCCACGTCCCACACCAGTTTCACCCGGCCGTTCTCGCGCGCCGCGGCGTATTCGAGCCGCACCGCGTACACCTTGCCGCGCTCCACGTCCACGGTGAGCAGCTCGCGGCCGTACCCCGGCCGCCGCCAGCTGTCGATGGCGAGCTTGCCGTCGAGCCAGAGGCGGAATCCGTTGTTCCCCTCGACGCCGATATGGATGGGGCCCGTCGTCGGCGCCACGAACTGCCCCGTCCAGCGGGCGGAGTACCAGTCGCGCGCGAGGCCGCGCCCCGGACCGTTGAGCGTCCACGCGAAACTCACGATGGTGTCGTCGCGCGTGAGGACCGGTTTGCCGTCGAGTTCGATGTTGTCGAAGTACTCACCGCGCAGGCCGCGCGCGGCGCAGGGCTCGCCGGCGGGTTTTGCGTCGAGGCACGTGTGCAGCAGCAGGCGCGCCGGCACCGGCGTCACCTCCACCGCCGTGCGAAGGACCCCCTGCACGGCGCGCACGCGGGCCGCGCCGATCTTCTCGCGGATCGCGTCGACGATCGTCACCGCCCGCGCGTCGGACGGCGAATAGTCGCCCACGCGCCCCTCGAACGCGTCGGCGCCGATCACCGCCACCTGCGCCGCGCTCTTGGGCAGCGGCAGCAGGCGACGCTCGTTGCGCAGCAGCACCAGACTCGAGCGCGCCGCGACCTGCGCCAGCGCCCGCTGCACGGCCATGCCGCTCATGCGCGCGGCCTGCTCGGGGTCGGCGTACGGTTGCTCGAACAGCCCCAGCTCAAACTTCAGCCGCAGCACGCGACGCACGGAACGGTCGATGGCCGCGATGTCGATGAGCCCCTTCTTGAACGGCTCGGAGAACATCGGCCCCTGATTCACCGACGTCTGGAAGATCACGTCGAGCCCGGCCTCGATCGCCTGCTTGGTGGAGGTCGAATTGTCGGGACTCGTGAAATGCAGCACGTGCGCGCCGCCCGTGGCCGCGGCGTCGCCGATCACGATGCCGTTGAAGTGCCACTTCTCGCGCAGCGTCGTCGTGAGCAGCCACTTGTTCGCCGTCGCGGGACGGCCGTCCACCGAGTTGTACGCGGCCATCACGCTGCGGCTCCCGCCGAGCGCCATCGCCCAGTAGAACGGCGGGAAATACGTCTCCTCGAACTGCCGGTCGCTGATGTCGATGGGATAGCTGTCGCGTCCGCCGTCGCCGAAGTTCGCGACGAAGTGCTTGGGCGTCGTCACCACGCCGAGGCGCTCGAACGGCGTCACGTACGCCACCGCCATCGCCGACGACAGCACGGGGTCCTCGCCGTACGTCTCCTGCACGCGTCCCCACCGCGGGTCGGTGGCGACGTTCACCACCGGCGAGAGCACCTGCCGCACGCCGCGGGTCCGCGCCTCGGCGGCGATCGCCGTCGCCACCTGCCCCATCAGCGCCGTGTCCCACGTCGCGGCGAGTCCGATCGCGGCGGGATACACCGTCGCGCCGTCCTGCAGCAGGCCGTGCACTCCCTCCTCGAACATGATCGCGGGAATGCCGAGCCGAGTCTTCTCCACGAGATAGCGCTGGAGCGCATTCGCCTGTTCGGCCGCGTGCCGCGCGAGCGCCGCACGGTCGCGTTTGCCGGTGTCGGCCCGCGTCGCCGAGCGCGCCGAGAGGATCTGCACGCCGAAGATGCCGTGGTTGTACTTGTCGGCCCCGTCGGAGAGATCGCCCGGCACCATGAACAACTGCCAGAACTTCTCCTCGATGGTCATGCGCGCGAGCAGGTCCTCCACGCGTTCACCGACGGGAACCTTCGGGTCCTGGTACGTCGCGAACTGTTTCACGGGCGCAGTCCCGCCGGGCCCCCCGATGGCCGGCGCGCACGCGATCGAGAGAAGGAGCAGGCCGGCGAACGCGCCTGCCCATGCACGCTGCACACGCCTCCCAACCGCTCCGTCGTTACCACGCCGGTCGTCGATCACGCCGCGCTCCTGAGGCTACGCCT
>CAIRBD010000831.1 GCA_903876745.1 uncultured Gemmatimonadota bacterium | reverse complement strand
TCCACGGGCGCGCGCGCCGGATCGCGTCCGTGGATCACGTCCCACACGAACGTGCCGAGCACGCCGATGCGCTGGCGGCGCATCGAAGGCTACTCCGGGTGCTGCGACAGGAACGTCGAGACGGCGCCGACGAGCCCCGCCTGTCCGCCCAGCGTGCCCGCCACGATGCGGCACGCGTCCACCGCCGGCTTGAACGCGCGGCGCTTCACTTCGGCGCGCAGCGGACCGAACAGATCCTCGCCCGCCTGCGCGACGCCGCCGGCCAGCACCACCACGTCGGGGTTGAACACGTTCAGCAGGTTCGCGATGCCCGTGCCGATGAAGCGCGCCGTCTCGCGCACCACTTCGCTCGCGATGCGGTCGCCCGTCTTGGCGCACTCGTACACCGTCTGCGCCGTGATGCGTGACAGGTCGCCCCCCGCCATCACGAGCAGCGCCGACGGTTCGCCACCCTCCAGCGCCTCGCGCGCGCGCACGGCGATGGCCGGTCCCGAGGCGTACGCCTCGAGGCAGCCGTAGTTGCCGCACTTGCAGCGACGACCGGTGGGGTCGATGGTCGTGTGCCCGATCTCGCCGGCGACGTCGCTCGAACCGTGATACAACTTGCCGTCGAAGATCAGCCCGCCGCCGATGCCGGTGCCGATCGTCACGCCCACCACGTTGCGCCCGCCCTTCGCCGCACCGATCCACCACTCGCCCACCGTCGCGCAGTTCGCGTCGTTGTCGAGCGTGGCGGGGAGCCCGGTCAGCTCGGTGATCTTGTCGCGCAGCGGGTAGTTCTGCCACCCGAGGTTCGGCGCGACGATCACCAGCCCCTTCTCACGGTCGAGCGGGCCGGGCGCGCCGAGTCCCACACCGAGAAAATCGGCGCGCGTCGCTCCCGTGAGCGTGATCGTCTGGGCGATCACCTTCTCGATGGCGGCCGCGATGCGCGAGGTCACGCCGTCGGCGCTGTCCTCGGCGAGCGTGGGCTCCAGGTGATGCACGAGGACGGCGCTGCCGTCGGTCGGCATCGAGCCGACCGAGATCTTGGTGCCGCCGAGGTCGACGCCGATGACGTAACGGAGAGTGGTCACGACGGGGGGACGGTGGAGGGAATGGAGCGCGCGCGGCGGCGGGGGCTACGAATGCAACAACGCATGCACGGCATCCTCAATATGCGCGACGTCGAGGCCGCGCATGCAACGCCAGTGACCGAGCGGGCACTCGTGCGGTCCGTGCGCGTCGCAGGGACGGCAGGGGAGGCCCTCGAGTCCCTCGGTGCGATGCCGCAGGGCGAGCGGGCCGAAGCCGAATGCGGGGACCGTCGGGCCGAAGATCGTGAGCGTGGGTGTGCCGACGGCGCTCGCCAGATGTTGGGGCGCCGAGTCGTTGGTGACGAGCGCCGCGCACCGCGCGAGCAGATGCGCACTGGCGAGCAGCGTGAGTTTGCCCGTGGCGTCCACGATGCGTTCGGCGCCGGCGGCGGATGCGATCTCCGCGGCGAGCGCCGCGTCGTCCGGCCCGCCCACCACGATCACGCGGAACAGGGGCGCCAGCCGTTTGGCCAGCGCCGCATAGTGCGGCCACCGCTTGGTGCCCCAGATGCTCCCCGGTGCGAGCGCGACGTACGGCGCACCGTCGCGCGGCACGTCGCGGAGCAGCGCGTCGACGGCGGTGCGTTCGGCCTCGCCCGGATACAGGCGGGGCTGCACGGCGATGCCCAGGTTCCGGAGTGGGCTCGTGCCCGCGCCCGAGGAGCCTGCCGGCTCGGCGAGCGACAGCAACCGCTCCGCGTGATGCCGGTCCTTGGCGTACGCCACGCGCCGCGTGTACAGCCACTTGCCGCCGCTCGTCTCGAACCCGACAATCGCCCGCGCGCCGGCGAACCGGGCGAGCGCCGCGGAGCGCAGCGAACCCTGCGCCATGTACGCGGCATCGTACCGCGCCGCGCGCAGCCGCCGGGCGAGCCGCCAGAGCCCGCCGACGCCCGCGTCCGCCCGCCGCTTGTCGTACACGATCACCGCGCGCACCGCGGGATGATTCGCGAGCAGCGGCGCACCGGCGGGGGTCGTCACCACATCCACGGGGCCACGAGCCGCCAGCGCCGCGATGAGCGGCGTGGTGAGCACGAGGTCGCCGAGGAAGGATGTCTGTACGACGAGTGAAGAAGGCAACAGACGTGTACGGTGTACGGTGAACGGTCAACAGTTAACGGTCCACCGTTAACGTGTTCAGCAGTTACTCAACCTGCAGCACCGCAAGGAAAGCCTCCTGCGGGATCTCCACCGACCCCACCTGCTTCATCCGCTTCTTTCCTTCCTTCTGCTTCTCGAGGAGCTTCCGCTTGCGCGTGATGTCGCCGCCGTAGCACTTGGCGAGCACGTCCTTGCGGAGCGGTTTCACCGTGGTGCGCGCGATCACCTTCTGGCCGATCGCCGCCTGGATCGCCACCTCGAACATCTGCCGCGGGATGAGTTCCTTGAGCTTGTCGGCGATCTTGCGCCCCCAGTCGTACGCCTTGTCGCGGTGCGTGATCACCGAGAACGCGTCGATGGGGTCGCCGTTGATGAGCATATCGAGGCGCACGAGGTCGCTGCGGCGGTACTCGAGCATCTCGTAGTCGAGGCTCGCGTAGCCGCGGCTCACCGACTTCATCTTGTCGAAGAAGTCGAGGATGATCTCGGCCAGCGGGAACTCCCAGTCGAACTCCACGCGCACCGTGTCGATGTACTTCATCCCCATGTACATGCCGCGGCGGTCGGTGCCGAGCGTCATGATGGCGCCGATATACTCCGCCGGCACCATGATGCGCGCCTTCACGTACGGCTCTTCCACGTAGTCGATCACCTGCGCGCTCGGCATCAGCGCGGGGTTCTCGATGAGTGTCATCACGCCGTCGGTCAGATGCACCTTGTACTCCACGCTCGGCACCGTGGTGACGAGCGAGAGGTCGAACTCCCGCTCAAGCCGCTCGCGCACGATCTCCATGTGCAGCAGCCCGAGGAAGCCGCAGCGGAAGCCGAATCCGAGCGCCGTGGAGGTCTCGGGCTCGTACTGGAGCGACGCGTCGTTGAGTTGCAGCTTCTCGAGCGCATCGCGCAGCGTCTCGTACTGCTGCGTGTCGGTGGGGTACACGCCCGCGAACACGAACGAACGCACGGTCTGATAGCCCGGGAGCGGCTCCTTGGCGTGGCGCTCCGCGTCGAACACCGTGTCGCCGGCGCGCGTCTCCTTCACGGAACGCACCGCCGCCACCACGTAGCCCACCTCGCCCGCCGTGAGCTTGTCGGTGGGCACCTGGCGCAGCTGGTTGTAGCCGACCTCCTGCACCTCGTACACGGCGTCGTTCGACCCGAACGTGATCTTCGTGCCCTTCCGGATGCTCCCGTCCACCACGCGGATGCTCGGGACGGCGCCGCGGTAGCGATCGTAGTACGAGTCGTACACGAGCGCCCTCAGTGGCGCCTCGGGGTCGCCGCTCGGCGGCGGCACCTTCGCGACGATGTCCTCGAGCAGCTCGGGGATGCCGACCCCTTCCTTCGCGCTCACGAGGCGGATGCTGTCGGGGTCGCAGCCGAGGAGGTCGACCACTTCTTGGCGCCGCTTCTCGGGCTCGGCGCCCGGCAGGTCGATCTTGTTGAGGATCGGGATGATCTCGAGCCCCGCCTCCATGGCGAGGAACAGGTTCGACAGCGTCTGCGCCTGAATGCCCTGCGACGCGTCCACGACGAGGATGGCCCCCTCGCAGGCGGCGAGCGAACGGGACACCTCGTACGTAAAGTCCACGTGCCCCGGCGTGTCGATCAGGTTGAGCTCGTACGGCTGCCCGTTCTTCGCGTGGTACGTCATGCGCACGGCATTCAGCTTGATCGTGATGCCGCGTTCGCGTTCGAGGTCGAGCGTGTCGAGCACCTGTTCCTTCATCTCGCGCTTCTGGAGCATGCCCGTGGCCTCGATCAGGCGGTCGGCGAGTGTCGACTTGCCGTGATCGATGTGGGCGACGATGCAGAAGTTGCGGATGTGGTCGAGCTTCACGGATGGACCGGGTTCGGGACGCGTAGGCCTAGCCCTTCAATATAGTTGCGTAGCTGCCAATCCGAACGTCCGGCGCTAACTTTCTTTCCAGTCCATGGCCCTTTCCAAGACCCGCGCCGACCAGATCGACCCCGCCTCACTGGCGGCCCTCGGACGCATCGAGATCATCGCGCGCTGGGTGGTCGAAGGGTTCCTCACGGGGCTGCACAAGTCGCCCAAGAAGGGATTCTCGGTGGAGTTCGCCGAGCACCGGGCCTACCAGCCGGGCGACGACCTGCGCTACATGGACTGGAAGGTCGTGGCGCGCGCCGACAAGTG
>CAIRBD010000830.1 GCA_903876745.1 uncultured Gemmatimonadota bacterium | reverse complement strand
CGGCGCCGGCGAACGACACGGCGCCCGACGCGATCACGCGCCGGGCGCCGTTCACTGCCCTGCCCCGCCCTTCACGCGGTCACTTCGTGTATTCGTCCCACAGCGTGGCGATGGCGCGAAGCCCGCGACGGAAGTTGTCGACGCTGATCCACTCGTCGGGCGCGTGGGCGTTCTCACCCGGGAGGCCGAAGCCGACGAGCAGCACCGGCACCTTGAGGATCTTCTGGAAGTCGACGACCACCGGGATGGAACCGCCTTCGCCCTGGATGACGGGCTTCTTCCCGAAGGCGGCGTGGAGCGCGACGGTCGCGGCGTCGAAGATCTTGCCGGCGAGGTCGGCGCGCCACGGATGACCGCCGTGCAGCGCTTCGACGGTGACGGTGACGCCGGCCGGCGTGACCTTCTTCACATGCGCCTTGAGGAGCTTCTCGATGACCTTGGGATCCTGGTCCGGCACGAGGCGGCAGCTGACCTTCGCCATCGACTTGGCGGGAAGCACGGTCTTCGCGCCTTCACCGGTGTAGCCGGAGAGCATACCGTTCACCTCGAGCGTCGGACGCGTCCACAACTTCTCGAGGGTGGTCTTCCCCTCTTCGCCACCGAGCGCCTTGACGCCGACTTCGCGCTTGAAGCGCGTGTCGTTGTGGGGGAGTTTCTTCATCCCGGCGAGCACCGCCCTGGGGAACGGCAGCACCTTGTCGTAGAAGCCCTTGATGGCGATGCGTCCCTTCTTGTCGTGGAACGTCGAGAGGATGTGCGCGAGCGCCATCGCCGGGTTCACCACCGCGCCGCCGTACATGCCGGAGTGGAGGTCGCCTGACGGGCCCTGCACGTTGATCTCGAAATACGCGAGCCCGCGCAGCGAACTGAGGATGCTCGGGATGCCGGGCGCGAACATCGACGAATCGGAGATGACGACGGCGTCGCAGGCGAGGCGCGCGGCGTGCTGCGCGATGAACTGCGCGAGGTGTTCGCTGCCGATCTCTTCCTCACCCTCTGCGACGACGATGATGTTGCACGGCAGCGTGCCGCGCACGGCGAGATGCGCTTCGAGCGCCTTCACGTGCACCCACAGCTGGCCCTTGTCGTCCACCGAACCGCGCGCGAAGAGCTTGCCGTCGCGGATGGTGGGCTCGAACGCGGGGGTCGTCCAGAGGTCGAGCGGTTCGGGCGGCTGCACGTCGTAGTGGCCGTAGACCAGCACCGTCGGCGCACCGGCGGGCGCTTTTCGCCACTCGGCCACTACCACCGGATGCCCGGCGGTGGGGCACGTCTCCACCGTGAAGCCGATGGCGGCGAGTTTCTGGTGCAGCCACGCAGCGGCGGCGAGCGTGTCCTTGTCATGCGCGCTGCTCGCGCTCACGCTCGGGATGCGCAGGAACTCGAAGAGTTCGTCGTGGATGCGCTTGTCGTTCGAGGCGAACCAACCATCGAGATCTTTGGATACCGTAGGAGCCGCCATGGGAGTCAGTCCGTCCAGGGAAATGGTTGAGCACGCGGGGGCCAGTCGCCGTTCCATTGGCCCAGAAACCAGAGGCGTTTTCGGGAGACGAGCGCACCGTCGCGCAGCAGCGCGACGCCTTCCTTCATGTCGCTGCGCGCGAAGCAGCAGGACAGCTTCTTGATGATCTTGGGCTCACCGAGTTCGTCGTCGAGCACGAGCAGTAGACTTGCGCCGACGTGCGCCGAGTCGGTGAACGTCTTCCAGAGGTCGTACTGGTTGGGGCGTCCCTGCAAATTGAGCGAGAACACGCGGGGATGCCCCTGCAGATGATAGGCGAGTTCGCTCGCGTCCTGATACCGCTCGGCGCCGATGAAGAAGTCGCCGAGACCGAACGAAGGCCGCTGCAGGTAGAAATCGCGCGTACGGTCCACCGCCTGCGCGACGCGCTCCCACCCGAACGCCTTGGCGACCTGGTCACGCTCGGGCTTGAGCGGGAGGATGGGGGTGAGCACGTGGATGTAGATCACGGCCGAGAGCAGCGCGCCGAAGACGAGGCCGCCGTTCAACCACCGCACACCGCGTCGCGTCTCCGGCGGCTCGGTGGCGACGAGCACCATCGCCGGGATCCAGGCGATGACCGGCCAGTTCGCTTCCACGGAGCGGCGCGTCGCGCTGTAGAGGAAGAACGCGATGCAGGTCACCACGACCGTGCCGAGGACAAGGCGCAATCCGCTCGGCGTGGGGTCGAAGGCGCGCCGGATGCCGCGCGCGACGAAGAAGAAGATGATCGGCGAGAGCAGGCCGATCTGCCCGCCGATGAGTTCGAGTTCGCGGTTGAGCGCGCCGAGCGCGCCTCCCTTGGGCGCGCCGAGGCCGTGACCAAGCTGGAACTGGAACGACACCCAGTCGTGCGTGCCGTTCCAGTAGAGCACGGGCGCGAGCACGCACGACGCGATGACGACGGCGAGGTACGGTCCCGGTTCACCGAAGCGATTCTGCAAGCGCGGATGCAGCAGGCAGGCGAGGGCGATGCCGGCGGGGACGAAGACGCTCGTGAACTTGGACGCCATCGCCAGGCCGATGCAGAGGCCGGCGAGCGCCCACCAGCGCAGGGCGTGCGACGGCGGCCGGGCGCCGTCCGGGGCGTCAGGGCCGGTATCGAGCGCACGGATAGTCGCGTACAGCGTCCAAGCGATGAAGCAGAGCATCGGCGCGTCGGGCGTGGCGAGCACCGAGCCGGCGGCGGCGATGGGAACGCAGGTGAAGACAAGGGCGGCGAGCCGGCCCGCCTCGTCGCCCTCGATGCGGCGCGCCGTGAGCGCGATGGCGAGCGCCGTCGCGCCGCTGGCGAGGATGGGGAACAGGCGCACGCCGAGCGGCGTTGCACCGAGGAGCGCGGTGCCGGCCCGCACGAACAGAGCGATCATCGGCGGATGATCGAAGTACCCGGCGGCCAGCGTTCGCGACCAATCCCAGTAATACGTCTCGTCGGGAAAGAGCGGAACCAGAGCGCCGATCACGAGGCGGAACGCCGTCGTGGCGGCGATGATCGCGAGCGTCTGGCGCCAGGCGCGCGAAGTATTCACAAGGTAAAGTTCTCCACCGCGCACGCCGCGCGCCACTGAGCGACCGCCCGAACCATGCCGAACCGACTCGCCCAAGCGACCAGTCCGTACCTGCTGCAGCATGCGAACAACCCGGTGGACTGGTTTCCCTGGGGTCCGGAGGCGCTCGAGGCCGCCCGTGCCGGCGACCGGCCGATCCTCCTCTCGGTGGGATACGCCGCTTGCCACTGGTGCCACGTGATGGCCCGGGAGTCGTTCGAGGATGCAGTGACGGCCGGGCTCATGAACGAGCTGTTCGTGAACGTCAAAGTGGACCGTGAGGAGCGCCCCGACCTCGACGCCGTGTATATGCAGGCCGTGCAGGCGATGACCGGCAGCGGTGGCTGGCCGATGACCGTGTTCCTGACCCCCGCCGGCGAACCGTTCTACGGTGGCACCTATTTCCCGCCCCAGGACCGCCACGGGCTGCCTTCGTTCCAGCGCATCCTGCGGTCCGTGTCGGAGGCGTGGCGCACCCGGCGCGACGAGGTGGGACGCGCCGTGACGTCGGTGGCGGAGGTGTACGCGGCCGCGGCCGACACCACCGCGGCCGGTGGCGCGGTGCTCGACGCAGGGATCCTCGACGCGGCGTGGCGCGGCATCGCCCGCCGGTTCGAGCCGATGGCGGGCGGCTTCGGCGGGGCGCCCAAGTTCCCGCACGCGATGGCGCTCGACGTGGCGTTGCGGCAGTGGGCGCGCACGGGGGACGACCCGGCGCTGCACATCGCGAAGCACTCGTTCCTGCAGATGGCGCGCGGCGGGATCTTCGACCAGGTGGGGGGCGGCTTCCATCGGTACACGGTGGACGCGGCGTGGCTCGTGCCGCACTTCGAGAAGATGCTCTACGACAATGCGCTGCTCGCGCGGCTCGGCGTGCATCTGTGGCAGGCCACCGGGGACGCCGAGATCCGGCGGGCCACCGAGGCGACGCTCGCGTGGGTGCGGCGTGAGATGACCGACGAGAACGGCGGCTGGTACTCATCCCTCGACGCCGACAGCGAGCACGAAGAAGGGAAGTTCTATGTGTGGTCGGCGGAGGAATTCGCCGCGACGGCCGGCGACGACGCGCGGTGGGCGGGCCCGTGGTTCGGCGTGACGGCGGGAGGCAACTGGGAGGGGCACAACATCCTGACCGCGCCCGGCGCTGCGAGCGCCGCATCCCGCGCGGGAGCGATGTTCGGCGACGGCACGGAGTCGGCGTTCGCGCCGTCGCCCGAGGCGCTCGAGGGGCTTCGGCAGCGCCTGTACGACGCACGCGCGGCGCGCGTGTGGCCGGGGCGCGACGACAAGATCATCGCATCGTGGAACGGGCTGATGCTGCGCGCCATGGCGGAGGCGGCGCGCGTGTTCGAAGATGCGGACGCCCGCACGGCCGCGCTCGCCAACGGCGAATTCCTGTGGAGCACGATGGTCCGGGACGGCCGCGTGTTCCGCATCCACGCGAAGACGACGACCCACATCGCCGGCTTCCTCGAGGACCACGCCGCGGTGGCGCTCGGTTTCGTGGGGCTGTACCAGCTCACCTTCGACCGCACATGGCTCGACCGGGCGCGCGTGCTCGCTGACGCGTGCCTGACCCATTTCTGGAGCGACGCGGACGGCTGCTTCTACGACACCGCCGACGACCACGAGCAACTCGTGGTGCGGCCGCGCGACGTGATGGATAACGCGACACCGGCCGGCGGATCACTCGCGGCGGAGCTGCTGCTCATCCTCGCCGAGTTCACCGGAGACGCGGCGTACCGTGAGCGGGCCGACCGCGCGCTGTCGGCGCTGGCGCGGCCGATGCAGGAGTACGGCGTGATGTTCGGGCACGCGCTGAGTGCGGCGGATCTGGCGGTGCGCGGCGCGGTGGAAGTCGCGATCGCGGGCGAGCCTGGTTCTGCGGCGTTCGAATCGCTCGCCCGCGCGGTGGCCGACCGGTACGTGCCGTCGCTGGTGCTCGCGGGGGGCACGAACGACGGCGCTCACGGACTCGCGTTGCTCGAAGGACGTGAGACCGCCGGCGGCACGGCGACCGCGTATGTGTGCCGACAGTACGCGTGCGATGCGCCGACGACGGACGCGGAGCGACTGACGATGCAACTCGAGGCCGCCGCACGCACTGAATAAACGCGGGATGGCGGCCGACGCGTCCCTCCGCGAAATTCGCCCGAGCCGCGCCGTCACATGCCCGTGGGTGACGCGCAGCCGCTTTCACCCACACCACGCCAGGGACCGCCCATGCCGACGACGCTCCGCACCCTCCGCTCGCTCGCCGTCGTCGCGCTGTGCGTCACGATCGCCGGCGGCGCCACCGCGGCACCCCGCCACACGAAGCTCCTCAAGAGCGAGCCGGCGGCCAACGACACGCTGACGGCGCCGCCGAAGCAGATCGCGCTCGTGTTCTCGGAACGGATCGACCTCAAGGTGAGCCGATTCAAGCTCGCCGGCACGAAGGGCGCCGTCGTGACGCTCGGCGCCGCCACGGTGGACGAGGCAAAGAAGGGAGCCCCCATCGTGATTCCCGTGACCGGCGCGATGGGGCCCGGCGCATATACCGTGAACTGGACCGTGGCATCGGATGACGGACACGCCGTGAAGGGGACGTTCGGGTTCGTCGTGAAGTGACCAGCGTCTCCGCGTTGCTGGACGCGGCGGGTGGCACGTGGGCGGTCATCGCCCGCGCGATCGCGCTCACGGCGACCATCGTCGCCGTGGGCGCGTTCACATTTCGGATGATGGTCGCGCGACGCGTCGCTGATGGTGACGGCGAGACGACCGCCGCACAGTGGGGTGTGAGGGGCGCCCTCGCGCTGCTCCTCGCCGCAGGGCCGCGGCTCTGGCTGCAGGCGCGCGGATTCGTTGACGCCGGCGACCCGGTCACGCCGATGGTGGCGAGCGTGTTGCAGACGACGTGGGGCGCGGGCTGGATCGTGCAGACAGCGGGCGCACTGCTGGCCGCCGCCGGATCCTGGAAAGCGCGCTCGCGCGGCGGCGGCGCGGTACCGCTCTGGGCGGCGGGCGCTCTGGCCCTGGTGATCGCGCCCGCGCTGATGGGGCACGCCGTCGCGGTGAAGAGCTACCTGTGGCTCGCCGTGCCGGCCGACGCGATGCACACGCTCGCCGCGGCCTCGTGGACCGGCGCGCTGTTCATGCTCGCCCTCCGCGCCGCACGGCACTCCGGCGCGGCCGCGGGTGGAGCGACGATCGCGCGATTGATCACGGCGTTCCATCCGGTGGCGCTCGCGAGCGCCGGTACGGTGGTCGTGACCGGCCTACTCGGCGCGTGGCTGCGAGTCGATCGACTGTCCACGCTGCTCCACTCGCCGTACGGCGCGATCTTCGCGGCG
>CAIRBD010000829.1 GCA_903876745.1 uncultured Gemmatimonadota bacterium | reverse complement strand
TGCCACGCCGAGACGCGCGGTCCCTTCCTGTGGGAGCATGCGCCGGTGCCCGAGAGCTGCGCGAACTGCCACGACCCACACGGAAGCAACCACGAGAAGCTCCTCAAGGTCCCGCGCCCGCGTCTGTGCGAGCAGTGCCACGCGTCGAGCGGCCACCCGATCGTCAGTCGCAACCCGGCGCTGCCGGCCGACCTGCAGTTCGTATTCAACCGCCAGTGCTCCAACTGCCACTTCAACATCCACGGATCGAATCATCCGTCGGGTGCCTTCTTCACCCGCTAGCGCGCCGCGCGACAGGAGACCACGATGAGAGTCCGATGCATCGGCACCGCATGGTTCGTCGCCGCGAGCGCTTTCCTCTCGGCTCAGCCGTTGGCAGCACAATCCCCGCCCGCAACGCCCCCTGCGGCGAAAGGCGCGAGTACCGGCACCGTGTCTGGAGGCGTCGAGGCCGGCGGCCGTGCCTTCACGAACCCGTTGACCGACCAGCAACTCGGCAAGTTCGAGGAATACAAGGATGTGAAAGCGGGCGCCGTCCTCGAGCAGTTGCTGCTTCGGTACACGCCGAGCGACAGTTTCAGTGTGTTCCAGGCGGTGGCGCGCAAGGTCGGCGATCGTGACCAGAGCGTCTGGCTCGAGGCGATGCGCCCGGGCACCTTCGACTTGAACCTGCGCTGGGATCGCATCCCCCACACGTTCAGTACGGACGGCCGATCGCTGGGCGCCACGGTGTCGCCGGGCATCTATTCCCTGCCCACGCCGCGCCCCGACAGCAACGCGTGGCGCGCCGCGCCCTATCTCGCACCGATCCGCACGCAGTGGGATCCCGTGCGCCTGTCGCTGGCGTTCACGCCGACCGAGTCATGGGACTTCAAGGCGGAGTACACGCGCATCGCGAAATCCGGTAATCGGCCCATGGGGATGGCGTTCGGCGGTTCGTCGAACGACTCCCGCGAGATCCTGGAGCCGATCGACCAGACGATGCAGGACATCCGCGTGTCGCAGGGCTACGCCGACAAGGACAAACGCTTCCAGTTCTCGTCGTCGTGGAGCGTGTCGATGTTCCAGAACGCGCTGAGCTCGGTGCAGTCCGACAATCCGCAGGCGGCCGTGAACACCGCGACCACCGGCGCGGCATTCGGGCGCACGGCGCTCGCGCCGACCAACTCGGCGAACACCGGCGTATTCACGGGCGCGGTGAACCTCCCGGCGCGCACGCGCGTCGTCGCCACCGTTTCGCATTCGTGGATGAAGCAGGACGCGCCGTTCATCCCGGTCACGACGAACACCGTCCTCGCGGGGGTGCCGACGGTGCCGCGCGCGAGTCTTGGCGGCGACGCGCAGACGTCCATGCTCAACGCGTCGCTGATCAGCCGACCGCTGCCTGACCTCTCGCTCTTCGCGCGCTTCCGCACGTTCGAGTACCGCAACTACACCGCGCCGCTCGTGATGACGTCGCTCGTCATCAACGACCGGTCGATCGCCGCCGGCGACACGTCGGGCGCGATGCCGTTCACCAAGACGAACGCCGATGTCAGCGCCGCGTATCGCCTGCCCTACGCCGTGTCGGTGAGCGCCGGGTTCGCGCAGGAGACGTGGACCCGCGATTCCCTGCGGCGGAACGTGGGCCACACGACGGAGAGCACGCCACGGGTCAGCGTGGACGTGCGCACGATCGACTGGTTGATGCTTCGCGCGAGCTACAGCAAAGGCAACCGCCGCAGCGCCGGCTACCGACCGACGCTCAGCACCGAGAATCCGGAGTTCCGGCGATTCGATCAGGCCGACCGCAACCGCGAGCGCGTGAATCTGCTCGCCGTCGCGACACCGATCGAGCAGTCCGCGCCGCTCAACCAGTTGAGTCTCGTGCTGAACTGGACGCTCAGCCACGACGGCTACCCGAACTCCACGTTCGGCGTGCAGAGCGACGTGGCCGCGATGTGGAGTGCGGAGTTGGAGTGGACACCGGGTGCGGGTTTCACCGCCGCTGCGGGGTTCACGCGCGAGGACTTCAACAATCTGCTGCATCAGCGGTACCGCAGCGGCACGCAGCTCGCCAATCCGTCGTTCGACTGGGTGGACCGCAACACGGACCTCATCACGACGTCGTTCGCCACCGTCACCGCCGCGGTCATCCCCGACAAGCTCGACGCCGGCGGCACGTTCTCGCTGTCCGACGCGATGTTCCACGTGTACACGTTCAACCCGGTCACGCCGTCCGGCGCGACGGCGACGGCATCGAACATCCTGCAGGCGACGGCGGCCGACTGGCCCATCGTCACGCAGCGGTCGATGCCGCTCTCGCTCTTCGCCCGCTACCTGTACAGCGAGGACTGGGCGCTGACCATGCGCTATCAGATCGAGGCGTACAATCAGAACGACTTCCGGACGCGGAACCCGAGCTACCTGCCCGCCGGCCAGCTGACGACCCAGATCGGCAACTACTACTTCCTGGGCAACACGTATCAGAACTACAACGCCGGATGGCTCACGTTCACGGTGACGTGGAAGCCGAGCGAGCTCAACTTCTCGAGGGGGCGGTCCACGCTCTAGACGGAGCGCAGGGTGCGCGGCGGCCGCACGGCCGCCGCGCACCCACGGCC
>CAIRBD010000828.1 GCA_903876745.1 uncultured Gemmatimonadota bacterium | reverse complement strand
GTCCTCGACCTCGGCGTGCACCGTCTCTTCACCGGCGCCGATGCGCCGAGGCGCGTCGGCGGAACCCGAGGGGAGCAACCCCATCTTCTGCTTCAGCTCCATGAGGCGCTGGTCGGCGCTCGCCGTGCCGGCGACTTTCTCGAGCCGTTTGAAATCGGACGCGAGGCGGTCCCCCGAGAATTCCTCGTCGATCTCCGTGGAGGCTTTGATCATCCGCTCATTCTGCTCGACCTTCTCCTCCATGCGCGCGAACGCCTCGAAGGCACTCTTCTCCGACATGGACGACATCGTGTCGGCGATGCGCTGCTGGGCCTGCGCCCGGCGCTGGCGCGCGAGAAGCAGGTTCTTCTTGCGCTTCGCCTCTTCGATCTTGTCGTTGAGGTCGCGGAGCTGGTTCTTGAGCTTCTCGGTCTCGGCGGCGTGCGTCTGCCAGGTCTGCTGCAGCTGGCGCCCGTGCTCCTCGTGTTCGCTCTGGCGCATGAGCGCCTGCTTGGCGAGGTCCTCGCGATTCTCCTTGATCGCGAGCATGGCCTTCTGTTCCCAGTCGGCGGCGGCGCGCAACTCGGCCTCGGCTTGGTCCTTGAGGCGCTTCTCGTCGGCGATGGCGCTGGCCACCTGCTGCTTGGCCTTGGCAAGCTGGTTGCGCATGTCGACGACGATCTGATCGAGCATCTTCTCCGGATTCTCGGCCTTCGAGATCAGGTCGTTGATGTTCGACTTGAACAGCGTGGCGATGCGATCGAAGATACCCATCGTCAGCGAGCCTCTCGGTACGACGCGAGCTCGCGGATATGCGAGGCGAGCGCCAGGGTGATGCTCTCGTAAGCGGCGAGGAACTCCTCGAAATCGAGATGCGACAGTTCGAGGGCCTCGGTGAGGACGACCGTGTTGTTCTGGATGCCGTACGACCCGTGGAGCAGGTCGGTGGCGTTCATCTCGAGGAGGCGACGCGTGAGGCCGTTGAGCGACGCGGCATCGGCGGGAAGCTCCATGACCTTGACGCGGATCACCAGGACCGGCGGCGAGTAGTGCACGACGACGCCGAAGTCGAGCTCCCCGGCAGGTTTGACCTGCCAGAGACCGTCGGACAGTTCCTGGTGCGTGGCTCCGTCGGCCGACAAGCGGTCGAGGAAGCTCTCGATGTCTTCGTGGGTGACCATAAGTATTGGCTTTCTCTCGATGAGTCGTTGATGAATCTACGACGACCACCCTCCCTCAAGTTTCACTGGGGAGCCGCTTCGCGGCAGGGGGAGGGGGAGGGAAAGGGGGAGGGGGAGGGGAGTTTCGAGTCGGAGTCGAGGCCTGAACGGGAGTCGAGGCCTGAGTGCGAGGCGAGGATTGAGAGGGAGGCGAACGCCCTCAGGCTCCCCCTCCTCGGTTCGTCCCACTCCCACTCGGGTCCCACTCGCACTCTGCTCGCACTCGACCTCGCCCCCTCGCTCCTTGCCCTCCCACTGCCCTAAGAACGTCTGATCTGTACCAGCCTCTCCCGCGCGAGCCGACGACCGGTTGGCGACTGCGCGAGCCCTCCCCCTGCCGTCTCCCGGTATCGAACATCCATATCCCGCCCGATCTCGCCCATGACGTCGATCACCTCATCGGCGGGTATGGCGAACGTGATGCCGGCGAGCGCCATCTCGATGGCGGCGAGGGCGATGGCGGCACCGGTCGCGTTCCTGAAGACACAGGGCAGCTCGACGAGTCCGCCGAGCGGGTCGCAGACGAGGCCGAGTGTTCCCTGCTGCGCGAGTGCGACGGCGTGGCCGGCCTGCGATGGCGAGCCCCCCAGCATCTCGACGGCGGCGCCGGCCGCCATGCCGGCGGCGGCCCCCGTCTCGGCCTGGCATCCGCCTTCGGCACCTGAAAGCGACGCACGCTCGGCGACGACGGCGCCGATGAGTCCGGCGGTGGCGAGCGCGTCGACGATGGCTTCATCCCCCAGCCCCTTTGCGGCCGCGATCCCGAGCAGCACGGAGGGCAGGACCCCTGCCCCGCCGGCCGTCGGTGCGGCGACGATCACGCCCATCGCGGCATTCACTTCCTGCACGGCGAGCGCGCGGGCGAGCACGCCGGTGAAGATCGAGCCGGCCATCGGTCCGGCGGTACTCGTCGCGAGCTTGGCCGCGTCGCCACCGACGAGACCGCTCGCGCTGTACAGATCGCCGACGAGGCCACGGTCGGTGGCCTCGCGCATCACGCGGAGCGCGCGGCGCAGCGCATCACGGATCTCGGCGACGGGGCGGCCCTGGTCGCGCGCTTCGGCGTCGAGGGCGACGCGGAACAGCGTCGTGCCCGCGGCTTCGGCGTCGGTGATGGCGGATTGCAGGGAAGTGTACATGGATGTTTCAGTGGGACGGGGACCGCGACCGGGGTCGGTCGCGAGATTCAGCCGCTGACCTTGTCGAGGCGGTGTGTCCAGCGAACCCACGACAGCGCGCGGATGGCGTCGCGCACCGATTCACCGGGGCGTTCGTCGATCTCGATGACCATGAAGGCGTCGCCGCCGCGCTCTTTTCGCGAGAGGCGCAGCGTGGCGATGTTGAGGCCACCGTCGGCGAGGAGCTGGGCGATGGCGGCGACCGACCCTTTCACGTCCTCGGCGACGAGCACGATCGTGTAGTGATTGCCGTGCACCTCGACGGGGAATCCGTCGACCTCGGTGATATGGATGCGCCCGGCACCGAGCGACTCACCGATCATCTCGTGCGAGCGGTCGCCGCGCTCGAGCGTGATGCGCACCGTGTTCGGGTGCGCATCGTCGGAGATAGTGGTCTTCTCGAACGTGTACGCGAGTCCCTCGCGCTCGGCGATGTTGAGCGCATCGCGGATACGGTCGTCGTCGGGGCGGAAACCCATGAGGCCGCCCGAGATCGCTTTGTCGGTGCCGTGCCCCTCGCCGGTGCGTGCGAACGAGCCGTGCAACTCGATGCGCGCGCGCTCCGGCGTGCCGCCCACGAGGCCCCGGGCGAGCAGCCCGATGCGGCAGGCACCGGCGGTATGGCTGGAGCTCGGGCCGACCATGACGGGGCCGATGATATCGAGGAGAGAAACCACTGAAGCCGTTGACGGTTGACGGTGAACCGTTAACGATCGACCGTTAGCGGAAGTTCTGTTGGCGTTGCACCCCGCCTGGAGACAGCAGGCCTGCCCTTCACGAAGCCGCCTACGGTCGCGCGTGTTCCCGCGCCAGCATCGGCGCGAGATAGTGCCCGGTGTGACTGCCCTTGGCCTTCGCGACCTGCTCCGGCGTTCCCGCGGCGACGATCATACCGCCGCGCGATCCGCCATCGGGGCCGAGGTCCACGACCCAGTCCGCCGTCTTGATGACGTCGAGGTTATGCTCGATGACGAGCACCGTGTTGCCGCGGTCGACGAGGCGATGGAGCACGTCGAGGAGCATGCGCACGTCCTCGAAGTGGAGCCCCGTCGTGGGCTCGTCGAGGATATAGAGCGTGCGGCCGGTGTCGCGCTTGCTGAGTTCGGTGGCGAGCTTCACGCGCTGGGCTTCGCCGCCGCTGAGCGTGGTGGCACTCTGTCCGCGATGGATGGAGCCGAGCCCGACGTCGTTGAGCACGCGCAACTTGTCGCCGATGCGCGGCTGGTGCTCGAACACGGCGAGCGCGTCCTCGACGGTGAGGTCGAGGACTTCGCTGATGCTCATCCCGCGGAAGCGCACTTCCAATGTCTCGCGATTGTAGCGCTTCCCCTTGCACGTCTCGCACGTGACATACACATCGGG
>CAIRBD010000827.1 GCA_903876745.1 uncultured Gemmatimonadota bacterium | reverse complement strand
GGCGGACGCGCGGCCGCCCGCAGTTCGGCGAGCTGGTCGCGCCCCGTGCGCCCCGCCGGGCCGACACCCATCGGCGCGCACGATCCGGCGCAGATGCCGCAGCTCACGCAGCGCGCGGGATTCACGAGCGCGACGAGGGTCGGACGGTCATCGTCGCGCTTCACCATCGTGATGGCGTCCCACGGGCAGTCCTGCGGGCACTGATTGCAGCCCGTGCACAGTCGTGTATCGACGACGCTCGGCGCCCAGCTCTTTTCGCGCGGGCGGCGGGCGAAGCGCGGCACGAACGCCACGAGCAGGATGGCCGAGAGCGCGGCGGCCCACGCGCCGCCGGCCGGCAGGCGTTCGGTGAACGGCAGCCACCACGCGGCCACGAGGTCCACCGGCGTGCGCGCGGCGATCGTGAACGGATCGGCGGCCGGACCGAGCGCGGCGGGGAACACGACCGACGCGAACACGAGCGCGCCGATGATGCTCCACAGCAGCGGGCGCGGCGGCAGGAGCGTGGGACGGGCGAGCTTCGACACGTGCAGCCAGAGCCCGACGCCCATGCCGAGCGGCAGCACGATGTGCACGAACAGGTTCACGAAGAAGAACGCGCTCGGCACGGGGCGATCACCGGCGAAGATGCGGCTCAGTGGTTCGGAGAAGATGGGGAGCGCGTCGAACAGGCGGCCGCCTTCGCGGGCGATCCGTTCGCCGAAGGTGTCCCACGCCATCACGTAGCCGGTCCAGGCGCAGGCGAGTCCGATGACGAACAGCACGAGTCCGGTGAGCCACGCGAGCGTGCGCGGTCCCCAGCTGCGCGCCTGGGCAAAGAGCCGCAGCGCGTGGAGCGCGGCGGCCACGACGAAGAGGTCGGACGCGTAGCGGTGCAGCGACCGGATCCAGGCACCGAGCCAGGGGTCGGCGGCGATGCGGGCGACGGAGGCGGCCGGTGCGCCGAGCCGGTAGACGAGGAGGAGGTAGACGCCCGTGGCGATGAGCGCGAGGAGCATCGCGACAGCGACGGTGCCGGTCTGGTGGAGGGGGTTCCACGGCCAGCCGTACGCCCGTGTGGCGAGGGCGTCGAGTGCCGCGACGAGGCGGCGGGCGGGGCGTTCGAGGAAGGGGATGGCCATGGGCTCTTGCGCAAAGTTTATCATATCGTCATGATAAATGCCAGAACTCAACCCGGGGTCTCCCCACGATGTGGCTGTCCAGCACCGCCCAGCACGCCATCCGCGCCGTCCTCTTCCTCGCCGAACACAGCAGCGAACGTCCCGTGCGCGTCGACGAGATCGCCGCGGCGCTCGACTGCCCGCGCAACTACCTCTCCAAGACCCTGCACCAGCTCGCGCGCGCCGGCGTCCTCCGTTCGGGACGCGGCCCCAAGGGCGGCTTCCAGCTGATGGGCACCCCCGCCGAGCTGCCGATCGCCCGCATCATCGCGCCGTTCGAGCCCGTCACCCAGCGCCGCTGCCTCTTCGGCCGGCCCGAGTGCGGCGGCCGCCATCCCTGCGCCGCGCACGACCAGTGGTCGGGCGTCGCCATCGGCGTCGAGCGGTTCTTCGACGCCACGACCGTCGCCGACCTGCTCACCCCGCCGGCCGCCGCACCCTCCAAAAAGAAGAAACCCGCGCCTGGCAAGCGCCCGACGCGGGCCAAACGTCCCCCCAGTTCAACCTCGCGCACGACCTGAGCGCCACCCGCTCCACGACGCCTTTCAGAGGAGAACGCCGCATGGTCGCACCACCGGATGACCCCACCGCTTCCGCGGAGCCGATCCCGCTCGGCCAACGGGTGTTCGACAACGTCTTCCTCCTGCTCGGCCTCGGGCTGGTGGTGATGCTCATCGCCTTCACCGGCTGGGGCATGTGGGAGATCCTCTCGATGCCGCAAGCCACCCTTCCCTAACGAGGCGACGATGCTCACGAAAGTTCATACCGGGCTCGACCCGGTGCCCGGCATCTGGTGGCGGCCCGCCCACAAAGCGGAGCGTGTGTGGGTCGCGATCGCCTTCGGCTGGTGCATGGTGCTGTTCGCGATGATGCCCCTGTGGCACTGGAAGGGCGGACAGAATCCGTCCGGCGTGCGCCGTCGCGTGGATCCCAAGGCGTATTACGCCCGCACACTGGCGTTCGCCACGCAATACAAGGTGGGTGAGGATCGCGGCCTGCCGATCGTGGCGCCGCCGCCGGGCGCCGAGGTGTATCTCGTCGGCCTCACGTTCCAGTGGTATCCCATCCTCAAGCTCGAGCGCGGCAAGGAATACACGCTGCATCTCTCGTCGCTCGACGTGAACCACGGATTCTCGCTCTTTCCGTTGAGCGTGAACTTCCAGGTGGTGCCGGGCTACGACTACGCGCTCCGGGTGACGCCCACCGCGGCGGGCGACCTGCGCATCATCTGCAACGAGTTCTGCGGCATCGGCCACCACACGATGGTGGGCCGCGTGATCGTCGTGGACGGCGGCACACCGGTCGCCGACAACCGGCGGCCGAGCATCCTGGGCGGAGGTGACCGATGACGGTGCCGGCGCAGTATCCCTTCCGCACCTGCGGTGCGACGGGCCATCGCATCGATCGTGCGGCCGAACGGCTGGTGAAGGTGAACGCGGTCGCCGCCGTCGTGGCGCTGCTCGTGGGCGCGATCGCCGCGTTGCTGCTCGTGCTCACGCGCTGGCAGGCGGTGCACCTGCTCCCGGCGGTGTGGTATTACCGCATCCTGGGCGTGCACGGCATGAACATGCTCATCTTCTTCATCATCTTCTTCGAGATGGCCGTGCTCTGGTTCGCGGGCACGGTGCTGCTCGACTCGCGCCCCGCGGCGCCGAAGTACGGCTGGTTCAACTTCGCGCTGATGCTCGCCGGGTCGCTGCTCGTGGAAGCGATGCAGTGGAGCGGGCGGGCCGACGTGCTGTTCACGTCGTATCCGCCGCTCAAGGCGCACCCGCTCTTCTATCTGGGCGTGATCTTCTTCGCCGTGGGCGCGCTCGGCGTGGTGGGGCAGTTCTTCGCGACGCTCGTGATCGCGAAGCGCGAGAAGACGTACGTGGGGTCGATGCCGCTCGTGGTGTACGGTGCGATGACGGCGGCGGTGATCGCCGTGATCACGCTCGTGCACGGCGCCGCGGTGTACATCCCGACGTTCCTCTGGTCGATCGGGCTCATCCCGGCGGTGGACCCCGAAGTGTACCGCCTGCTCTGGTGGGCGCTGGGCCATTCGTCGCAGCAGATCAACGTCGCCGCGATGGTCGCCATCTGGTACATGCTCGGCGCGCTCACCGTGGGCGCCGTGGTGCTCAACGAGAAGGTGAGCCGGTCGGCGTTCGTGCTGTACATCCTGTTCATCTCGATGGCGTCGGCGCACCATCTGCTGGTGGATCCCGGCTTTGGTCCGGCGTGGAAGATCGTGAACACGTCGTACTTCATGTACATGGCGGTGCTCGCCTCGATGGTGCACGGGTTCACCGTGCCGGCGGGGATGGAGCTCGGCATGCGACTGCGCGGCTACACGGACGGCCTGTTCGGCTGGCTGCGTCGCGCGCCGTGGGGCGACCCCGGTTTCTCCGCGCTGGTGCTCTCGGTGGTGGTGTTCGGCTTCTTCGGCGGCATCACCGGCGTGACGATCGGCACGGAACAGATCAACATCACCGTGCACAACACGCTGCGCGTGCCGGGGCACTTCCACGCCACGGTGGTGAGCGGCACGGCGATGGCCTTCATGGGCGCCACGTATTACCTCCTGCCGCTCGTCTTCCAGCGCAAGGTGGCGTTCTGGAAGTTGGCGAAGATGCAGCCGTACCTGTTCTCGATCGGCATGCTCATGGTGGAGATGGGGATGACGTTCGCCGGCAGCTTCGGCGTGCCGCGCCGCCACTGGGACATCTCGTTCTCGCAGGCGCCGTTCGACGTGCAGTTCAGCCCGGCGGTGGACCTGTTCCTCGCCGTGATGGGGATCGGCGGCATCCTCGCCGTGACGGGCGCGCTCTCGTTCATCGCGATCGCCGTGAAGTCGGTGTTCTTCGGTGAGAAGGTGACCGAGTTCACGCTCGGCACCGCGATGGAAGGCGTGCCGCAGGGCCTCACGCATCCGCCGGTGCAGCCGGCGAACGCCGATGCACTGAACGAGGCGTTGCACGCACCCGAACGCGGGATCGCCGGCGCGACGCCGGGGACGCTCGTGCTCGTGGCCGTGTTCCTCGTGGCGTTCATGCTCTACTACTTCACGAACTGGAAACTGCTCACCTTCCTCTGGAAGATCGGGTAATGACGGCGCGTTCCGGCCGGTCGGGGACGGCGCTCGTCGCGCTCGCGGTGATCCTCGTGATCACCGCGGCGTGGTGGACGCTCGCGCTCTGGCCGGCCGGAGCCGCGGCGCCGTACTGGTTGATGCGGACGCGCGCGGCATGTTTTGGCTCCACGCAGTCGGGCCTTCCCGATGCGGGAGGATGGATCCTCCTCATCGGCGAGCCGATCGGGATGATCGGCACGCTCATCGCGATCGCCGGCGCGTCGCTCCGGCAGGACCTCGCGCGGTTGTTCGCGAGCATGCGCGGCACGCCGTCGGGCCGGCGGGCCGTGCTGTTGACCGTAGGACTCGTGGCGCTCGGCGCCGCGCCCGCGTTCGTCGATCGGCTGGGCGCCTTCGCGTCGGCCGTGCGTCCAGTGGCCGGAGTCCAGGCCCCGCAGCAGCTATCGCTGCCGGTGCCGCATGCGTGGCTCGTCGATCAGCACGGCACGGATGTCTCGCTCGCGGCCATCCGGCGCCCGGCGATCCTCACGGTGGCGTTCGCGCATTGCGAGACCGTGTGTCCGACGCTCGTGCGGCAAGTACGAAAAGCGCGTGCTGACGCAGGGCAGGAGACGATGCCGTTGTTCATCGTGACGGTCGATCCGTGGCGCGACACTGCAGACCGGTTGCCGACGATCGCGCGCGGATGGGAGCTCGGCCCCGACGATCACGTGCTCTCGGGTGAC
This sequence comes from uncultured Gemmatimonadota bacterium, assembly GCA_903876745.1. Classification (GTDB taxonomy): domain Bacteria; phylum Gemmatimonadota; class Gemmatimonadetes; order Gemmatimonadales; family Gemmatimonadaceae; genus Fen-1231. The sequence continues at coordinate 7,984 of CAIRBD010000827.1, read as the reverse complement.
ACGGTGATCGTGGGCAAGGTGCTGGACGCGCTGAGCGTGGGGCGCGTGCGCGACGGCGACACGGGCAACGTGGCGCACGCCGCAGTGGTGATGCTGCTCGATGGGAACGGGCACATCACGACCCGGTTCGACGGCGACATCGGGCAGTTGGGCGTGCGTCTGTCCGCCGGGCGCAACCCGCGCTGATCCGACCTGCGCGGTCCGACCTGCGCGGTCCGACCCGGGCATCGACGCGAAGGCCCCCGCGTCCGGCGTCCATACAGCGAGCGCCTACCGCGGGGGCCTTCGCGTCGAGCCCTGAATGGTGCGCGTGAATGGCACGCGACGCCTGGGTCACGCCCGCGCTTCAGCCCGACTCCCGCGCGCACGCGCCGGCGCCGAGCGCTGGTGCCCCGCCCGACCACACAAGGTCGCAGCGCCGCAGCGAGGCATCTCCGCAGAAGGCGCTCGCTGTATGGACGCCGGATGCGGAGATGCCTCGCGGAGGTGCGGCAGCACACCGGCACCGCAACGCGAACAGCGCGAACAGCGCGAACAGCACGAGACTAGTGCTTGACGCCCAGGAAGTGCGTGACGTCGCCGCGCTCGTTCCGCAGGGGCGTGATCGTGGTGTAGTCCGTGGTGAGCGCGCCATCCTTGCGGCGGTTGGTGATCACGCCGCCCCACTCGTTGCCCGTGAGGATCGTGTCCCACAGGGCGCGGTAGAACGCGGCGGCGTGCCACCCCGACTTCACGAGCTGCCCCGGCGTCCGGTCGCGGACCTCGGGGGCTCGATAGCCCGTCCGCTCGAAGAACGCGGGATTCGTCCACGCGATGACGCCGGCGCGGTTCGTGATGATCACCGGATCGGGGATCGCGCGGAGGCTGCCGTGCGCCAGCCGCAACTGGGCCTCTGCCCGCCGCTGTACGGACACATCACGGACGGACGTGAGCACGGCCGATGCGCCGTGCAGCAGCACGACGACGCTGTCGAGCTCCACATCGACGGTCGAACCGTCGGGGGTGATGAGCGAGGCGGCGACGGGCGAGTCGGTGGCGTCACGACGAAAACCGTGCGCCAGCATGCCGCGCACACGGTCGGACGACTCTCCCTCGAATAGCGTAGGGAGTTCCTTGCGCGTGATCGCCTGTGCCGATCCCGCCTGAAAGAGCGCGACCGCCGCAGGGTTCGCCGCGATCACACGCCCGTCCTGATGGACGACGAGCGGCTCGGTGGAACGCTGCAGGAGCACGTGCGCCAGACTGTCGACCGGCGGCTGCCCGGTACCGGCCGGCGTCGGACGGTACCCTTCTTGTGGTCTTTCGGTGTCGGACACTTTCCCTGTGGGACGAAGGACGGCGTCGTACGATGCCGCAACGTGATAGCATAGCGTCGTATTGCCGTCAGCGCAGGAAGCTCACCGGCTCAGGGGATAGCGCAGAGGCGTAGCTGACGCGCGAGAACGACCGATTCAGGACAGCTTCAGCGCCGCTACTTCGTGCGTTCCGCCAAACAACGACTGAGGGCGAGCGGCGGGAGCCACGCACCGTCGCGGCGCATGTCCACGTGCGTGCTGTCTTCGAGTCGTTCCACGCGCAATGCGCCGTTCGCATCGCGCGTGAACTGCGTGCCGAACAGCTGCCCGCGACCGGCGCGCAACCGCTGCGCATCCTGCAGCACCGCGAGTTCCGCGGAGCTGCTCTCTCCGGGGCCGGCTTCCATCATCCGGTGCATCGCGAAATCGGCGAGCGTCGAGTCGCGCTGCGCGATCAACCAGGCGGCGTGCACGCCACCGACGCCGACGAGCGTGCGCGTGGGCCACTGCCGTTTTCCGGCCATGGCGCGGAGCTGCGCGCGCACGGCGCTGTCCACGGGCGACTCCGTCTGCGTGTTCGCCAGCCGCCAACCGAGCTCCGCGGCGAACGCGGTGCTCGCGTCGTAGCCGGCCGCAACGAGCAACCGCTGACGGAGCGCGTCGTCGGTCCAGTCGTGCTTGGAGTCGTCGCTGTACGCGCGCTGGCTCTGCCACCACGCGGCGGTGGTGTCCACGCGGCACGCGCGCGCGGTCGGCGCGGCGGGACGTTGCGCGCCGAGCATCGGCGCGACGGTGAGCGACAGCACGCTGAGCCGCAGCGCGCGCGACATCACTTGGCCCCCGGCGTGACGGTGAACCCCTCGAACTCACTCATCGAATCGGTCTTCGACCACAGACCGACCTTCCCCGAGACGGGCGCGGGAAGCGTGAACTCCACCGCGAGCTTCCCGTTCAGATACGCCTTGAAGTCGGTGCCGTGCACGGTCATCCGCAGATCGTTCCACGTGCCGAGTTCGAGGGGAAAGTTCTCGGTGCCGCGCTTCGTGAACGTGCGCTTCCCTTCCTTGAACGTCCACAGCACGACGTTGTCTTCGGTGCCGTTGAAGCGCACCGCGAGATAGTCGCCGTTGGGCTTCACGTTGAAGAGGATGCCGGCGCACCGGTCGAGCGTGCCGCCGATCATCTTGAAGCGCACGGCGATCTCGCCGTTCGCGAAATCGGGGATGTCCCTGGCGACGGCGATCGGGAAGTACGCGAACGCCTTCACGTTGTCGATGAACTCCTCGTGTTCGGCGCCGTAGATGGCGCGCGCCTTGTCGGCGAGTCCGCCCGCGGCCTGCCCCTTCTTCCACACGCGGCCGTCGGCGAAGATCACGTTGCGGCCGTCATCCTTCGTGACCACCCAGTTGCCGACCATCGGCAAAAAGCTCTTCGGCTCGCGGCCGGCGACTTCGCGGGTGAGGTCCACCGTGGTGGCCTTCTGTGCATCGAGACGGAACGCGCACACGGCGAGCGCGGCGAACAGCGTGAGACGGTGCATGGGACGCATAGGCGATCAGCTTGAGGTGATGCGGCGCGGAACGACATACAGTCCGCCGACGCACAGCGGCCAGAGGGCCAGGAGGAATACCAGTTGCCAGGCCGGGACGTTGAGCCGCGCGGGGTAGCCGGGGTACGCGACCGCCACCGGCGGCGGCGGCGTGATGTGCGCGAGCGCATAGATCGTCTCGAGCACGATGGCCGGCACGCTCGAGCGGCTCATCACGCGCGCGCCGCCCAGCTCGTACCAGACCTCACCGTATCCGCGCCCCGCGCCTTCGAACAATCCGGTGGACGTCTGCGCGGCATACGTGATGCTCACACGCGGCACGGTGCGGCGCAGTTTGCGGAACACGTCGCGTTCGAGGTCGGCGAGGCGCGGGTCGGCGGCGCCGAGGTGCACTTCGATGTGCAGCGGCTCGGTGATCGCGCCGAGCGCGCGCACATCGGATGCGTCGAACGAATTGCGACGGTCCTCGCTCACATCCCAGCTGTGGCGCAGCCGGCCCGCCGCGGGCCCGCCGACGAGCATCATCATCGCAAGCAGGGCGAGGCGACGACGCCGCACGGCGCGCGGCCGCGCGGGGTCGAGCCAGAGTGACGACACGGCGAGCAGCATCATCACGGCGAGCACCGTCACCGCGACGATGTTCGCGTCGATCTCGCCGCGTTCGAACGTGCGCAGCGCCGCATCGGGGGTGAACCGCGCCACCTCGGCCACCCATCCACCCTGCACCGTCGCGGCGAAATCGAGCGCCCAGCCGCCGATCGTCACCGCGAGCGCGAGCACCGCAGCGCTCGCGCCCGACTCGGTCACCGCCGCGCACGCCATGCCGAGCGCGCTCACGAGCGCACCACGCAGGAGATGGCCGAGGAGCACGCCGAGCGTCTCGGGCGCGGCGAGGTGGCCGCCTGCGTGATGCCAGAACGCGAGCGCGGCGAGTCCCGGCAGCCAGAGCAGGAGCCACGCGCCCAGCAGGGCGAGGAACTTGATGCCGACGATCACACCGGCGTTGGGCGCCGCCTGGAGCGCGAGCGCGTGCGCGCCCGATTCTTTTTCCGCGCTCACGATGCGGATGGCGACGAACGGGAAGAGCAGTGTGGCGGCGGTGGCGTATGCGCCGAACGTGGGCGCGACGATGCCGTCGAGCGGGCTGAGTCCCTGCGAGAGCGCCGCGGCGCCGCCCCCGGCGCCGCTCGCCTCGGCGAACGCGGCCACCGCGGTCTGGTAGGCGTGCGCGACGAGCGGCCCGATGGCGGCGGCCACGAAGAGCATGGCGCGGGCGCCGGCCAGTTCACGGAATTCCTTGCGCAGCAGCGCGGTCACCTCACGTGAGCGCAAGGAACACCTCTTCGAGCCCGCCGTCGTCGGGGAGTGCGGCGCGCTGCAACAGCGCGGGGAGCGTGCCGTCGGCGAGTACGCGACCGTCGTGCAGGAGCACGTGGCGGTCGCAGGTGCGTGTGGCCTCACCCATGGCGTGGATGGAGAGCACGAAGGTGCGGCCCGCGGCGCTGCGTTCGCGCAGCAGCTCACTCAGCGCGCGCGCCTGCCGCGGGTCGAGTCCGTCGAACGGTTCGTCGATGAGCGTGACGGCGCGCGGCACGAGCAGCGCGAGCGCGAGCAGCACGCGTTTGCGCTGTCCTTTGGAGAGTGCGCCCACGCGTTGCGACGCGAACGGCACGAGCCCGAGCGCCGGCGCGAGCGCGTCGCGCCACGCCTCGCGGGCGCCGAACAGCGCCGCCGCGTAGTCGAGTACCCAGGCCGCCGATTGGTCGGCCCACGGTGCGATGCCGTCAGGGAGATAGAAGAGCGCGTGCCGCCGGGCGATGGCCGACGCCTCCGCGCCATCGATGCGTACGATGCCCGCGTCGGGCGCATCGAGCCCGGCGACGCAGGCGAGCAGCGTACTTTTTCCGGCGCCGTTGGGGCCGATGAGCCCGACGATCTCGCCGGCGGTCGCGCGGAACGACACGTCGCGCAGCGCCTGTACGGCGCCGAACCGGCGGGAGAGGGAGAGGACATCGAGTTGCATCGTTGCATAAGGTCGCCACCGGGACGGGCGGAGGCGAGGGGGTGGCCGCAGGCCGGCGGCGGGGCGGGTTCAGCGTTTTTTCACTGGGCGCGTTAATGTTCTATTCATATTTGAGGGCCCGGTCCGGCGCGTGGCACGCGCCGGCGGATCGCCCGCGTCGGGACGCTGGTCCCCCCCCCCACATCGACCCCGAGGTTTTGCATGCGTTTGCGCATCGTGTTCGGCTTGCTCGCCCTGTTCGCTCTCTCGCACCCGCTGGCCGCGCAGGACCGTGGTGCGGTGCGCGGCACCGTCACCGTGGCCGACGGCAAGGCGCCCGTTGCAGGCGCCCACCTCTCCATCGCCAATCCGGCGCGCCAGGCGACGACCGACGAGAAGGGCGGCTACGTGCTGCGCGACCTCCCGGCGGGGTCGTACGATGTGGTGGCCGTGGGCGTGGGCTTCGCCAACGCGCACGCGACGGTGCAGGTGGCGGCGGGCCGCGATGCCACGCTGAACTTCGAGCTGAAGGCCGGGTCGCTGATGCTCTCGGGCGTCGTGGTGTCGGCGTCGCGCATGGCGACGGAAGGGCGCCAGGTCGCGGCCACCGTGAACACGCTCACGAACGAACAGGTGAAACTGAGCCCGGCGCGCGAGACGCAGGACATGCTGCGCGAGATCCCGGGCGTCGAGATGCCCCGCACGAGCAGCCAGGTGGGCGGCACGGCGCAGATCGTGTCGATCCGCGGCGTGGATGAGGGACGCACGGCGGTGCTCATCGACGGCATCCCGCTCAATGATGCCTGGGGCGAGTGGATCGACTGGAACCGCGCACCCAAGGGTTCGATCGACCGCGTGGAGGTGCTCGAGGGCGGCGGTTCGAACCTCTACGGCAACGGCGCGATGGGCGGCGTGATCTCGATCTTCTCCAAGCCGACGGCGCCGGGCTCGGTGCGCGTCATCGCCGACGGCGGCGACCGCGGCGCGCGGCACGGCTACGCCTCGGTGGGCGTGCCGGTGTACGGCCCGCTCTCGCTCGCCCTCTCGGGGGACTATGCCGAAGGCGGCGGCTATCAGCTGATCGCGCCGGCGTCGGCCGGGCCGGTGGACATCGTGTCGCAGTCGATCATCCGCAACGGCATGGCGCGCCTCGAGTACGCGCCCACCGACAACTTCTCGGCGTTCGCCACCTATCATCTGTTCAGCGACGACCGGCACCTCGGCACGCCCAAGAGCCAGACCTTCCGCACCGACGGCGCGGGCGATTTCGGCATCAACTACGGGCGCATCGCGAGCGGCTACCTGACCGTGCGCGGCTGGGACCGCGAGATGCGCGAGAACAACATCGGCACGACACTGCTCACCGTGAGCAGCGTGCCGCGTGCCGACGAGCGGCGCACCCTCGTGGCGCGCATCCCCAGCTACGATCGCGGGCTCGGCGCCACGTGGAGCCGCAACGACCTGTTCGGGTTCCAGACGTTCAGCGTGGGCGGCGACATGCGCTACTACGGCGGCTTCTACGACGAGCAGGACTACGCCAACACCGCCGCCAACGCCGCCACGACGCACATCAACTCGGGGGGCAACCAGCTCCTCAGCGGCGTGTTCGCGACCGGCGTGCTCGTTCCGGCCGACGGCTGGCGCGTGGATCTCAGCGCCCGCTTCGACAGCTGGGGGAACAACGACGGCCAGGCCACCGACGCGTCGGGCCAGGTGACGTTCCCGAACCAGACGCGCACGGCGTTCTCGCCGCGCGTGGGGGTGCGCTACCAGCTGCTGCCGTCGCTCGCGATGCACACGGCGTTCTATCAGGCCTTCCGCGCGCCGAACCTCGCCGAGCTGTACCGCAAGCAGGTGTCCAGCACCACCATCTCGCTCCCGAATCCGTCGCTCAAGCCCGAGTTCGCCACGGGCTACGAGTTCGGCGTGGACTGGCAGCCGGAGCGCTGGTTCCAGCTGAAGGGCACCATCTACCAGGCGAACTACACCGACTTCAACACGTTCGTCACCACGTCGGCCGCCAACGTGGCGCCGGCCACGCGCCAGCGGCAGAACGTGCAGAAGGCGCGGAGCCTGGGCGGCGAAGTGTATTTCGCCATCAAGCCGACGAGCGAGTTCACGTTCAGCGGCAGCTTCAACCACAACGACGACCGCGTGACCGACCTCGGCCCCGTGGCGGCGACGGCGACGACGTTCGTGGGCTCGCGCATCGGGCGCGTGCCGATCATCAAAGCCACGCTGCGCGCCGCGTGGGATTCGCCGACATTCGGTTCGCTCGCCGTGCTGGGACGCTACGAAGGGAGCAACACGACGCTCGGCAATTCGTTCACGATGCCCGACTTCGGCGTGGCCGACGCGAACTACCGTCGCGCCATCGTGAGCGGCGTGAGCGGATTCCTCTCGGTCGAGAACATTTTCGACCGCACGTACATCGTGAACATGGCCGCGCCGGCGACGGCGCCGATCCTCTCGCTCGGCCTGCCGCGCACGGTGCGGCTCGGATTCGAGTTCGAGCGGTTCTAGTTTCGCCGGCGGGCTGGGTGTGCAAAAGGAACGGGCCCCGATCTCTCGGGGCCCGTTCCTTTTCACGCCGGCTCAATCCACGTCGTGCGTTCCCTCGGGGAGAAACAGCGGTTTCGCGAGTCCGCCCGTGTCGTCGTAGAAGCGCACGGCGTGCGGCGAGAACGACTTGGCGAGCAGCACGATCTGCCCCGTGTGCGTCGAGAAATGCTCCACCACGTGGTAGACCGCGGCGAAGACCGTCGTTTCGCGCCCCTGGATGGACCGCGACTCGCCGAGCGACTCCGCGGTGAGCCGGGCAAGGGTCTCGTCCGCGTCACGGCACGCCGCGTCGAGCGTGGCGAGCAGCGTGGCGTGGTCACCGCCGCCCTGCGCCGCGAACTCGGCGTCGCGCGTGCGCACGTCGGGCGCGCCGCCCACTCCGCTCACGATCCACTGCCGCACGTTGCCGCTCAGGTGCAGCACGAGATTCCCCGCGCTGTTGCTCGTCTCGTTGGCGCGCCACCAGAGTTTGTCGGCCGGGATGGTGAGCAGCGCGGCGCGGATCTTGGCCGGGTACTCCACGCAGAGATAATGGCGCGAGCGCTCGAGGAATCGCGCCGGATCTACCACGCGCCG
>CAIRBD010000826.1 GCA_903876745.1 uncultured Gemmatimonadota bacterium | reverse complement strand
GTCGGCACCGACAACCAGGTGGTGTTCACGTCGGACCGATACAAGGCGCGCCCGCTCGTGGTGACCGGCCCCGGCGCCGGCCCCGATGTGACGGCAGCCGGCGTGATGAACGACATCCTCTCGCTCGCGCGGCGGGCACGATGAACGCGCTGCCTCGGGCGACGTCGGCGGAGACGCCGTGATGGAGCGCGCATCGGCGATCGCGCCGGGCGGCATCGGCAACATCGGCCCTGGGCTCGACGTGCTCGGGCTCGCCGTGAGCGGGCTCGGCGACCGGGTGATCGCGGAGCGTGTGCCGGGGCACGGCGTGACGATCGCCGACGCCGGGCATCCAGACCTGCCGACCGACGCCGACCGCAACACGGCCGGCATCGCCGCGACGCAGGTGTTGGCGTTCGCCGGCATGGCGAGCCTCGGCGTGCGGCTGACCATCATCAAAGGACTGCCGCTCTCCGGCGGACAGGGCGGCAGCGCGGCGTCGGCGGTGGCGGGCGCCGTCGCGGTGAACCGCCTGCTCGGCGACGTGCTCGATCCGATGACGCTGCTGAGTTGCGCGCTCGAAGCGGAGGCGACGGTCGCGGGACGTCACGCCGACAATCTCGCGCCGGCGCTGTTCGGGGGCGTGTGTCTCATTCGCTCGGTGCATCCGCTCGACGTGATCCAGTTGCCGGTGCCCGAATCGCTGCGCATCGTGATGGCGCATCCCGCGCAGCGGCTGCGCACGATCGACGCGCGTGCGCTGTTGCCGGCCCTCATCGAACGCGGCCGCGTGGTGGCGCAGCTCGCGAACGTGGCGACGATGGTCTCGGGCTTCTGGACGGGCGATCTCGCGATGATCGGCCGCGGGCTCGACGACCAGATCGCGGAACCGGCACGCGCGCCGCTCCTGCCGGGATTCGTGGAAGCGAAGGCGGCGGCGATGGCCGCCGGCGCGCTGAGCGGCTCGATCAGCGGCGCGGGCCCGACGAGTTTCTTCTTCGCGACGAACGACCTCAGCGCGCAGCGCATCGCGCACGCGGTGCGTGATGCGTACGCCGCGCTCGATATCGCGTGCGACGCGCGGGTGGCACACATCGCGCCCGTTGGCGCGCTCGGACTCCAGGACGATGCGACCAGTGTCTGACCTCTTCGGCGCGGCCGGCGCCCCGGCGATGCAGCGGTGCGAACGATGCGGCGCCACGTGGCCCGAGCTTCACGCGCACGCGACCTGCTCCGACTGCGACGGTCTGCTGGAGATCGTGCTCCCCGCCCCCCCCGTGCACGGGGCGGCGCTGCTCGCTCGGTTCGGCGGCCGGTGCTGCACGCATCCCGGCAGTGAAGCGAGCGGTGTGTGGCGGTTCGCCGAACTCGTGATGCCTGAGGCGACCACGCACGTCACGCATCCCGAGGGGAACACGCCGCTGCTCGCGCGCGCCGCCGTGACGGCGTATGCCGGCGTCGCCGACCTGCGGTTGAAGCACGAAGGGCACAATCCGACGGGTTCGTTCAAGGACCGCGGGATGACGGTCGCGGTGACGCAGGCGGTGCGCGTGGGCGCGACGGCCGTGGCCTGCGCGAGCACCGGCAACACGTCGGCGTCGCTGGCGTCGTACGCGGCGCACGCGGGGCTCCCGGCCCTCGTGCTCGTACCCCGCGGGCAAGTGGCGATGGGAAAGCTCACCCAGTCGCTCGCCTATGGCGCGACGACACTGCTCGTGGACGGCGATTTCGACGATTGCCTGCGCCTCGTCCGCGAGGCGTCCGCGGAACTCGGCGTGTACCTCGTGAACTCGGTGAATCCGTGGCGCATCGAGGGGCAGAAGACGATCGCGCTCGAGATGCTGCAGCAACTCGGCTGGGACGCGCCGGACTGGATCGCGCTCCCGGCGGGGAACCTGGGCAACACGTCGGCGCTCGGGAAAGCGTTGCGCGAGGCGCACGCGCTCGGGCTCATCGCGCGCGTGCCGCGCATCCTC
>CAIRBD010000825.1 GCA_903876745.1 uncultured Gemmatimonadota bacterium | reverse complement strand
CCGGTCAGCGCCCCGTACACCGCCATCGGCCAGACCGACTGAATGTCCGTGCCGTTCGGCATCAGGTTGATCATCAGCACCACCGTCAGCCTTTCCGTCGGATCGACCTTGTACGTGGAGCCGTACGCTCCACCCCAGCCGAACGAGCCCACGGAGAACGGCCCGCTCGCGCCGTAGCGCTCGACCGTCTCGAACCCGAAGCCGAATCCGAGCCCTTCCGTGTACGGTGTGGACCCGAGCTGCGTGCTGGTCATCAGGCGCACCGTGTGCGGGGCGAGGATGCGGTGGCCGTCGACGGCGCCGCCGTTGCGGATCATCTCGAGGAATCGCGCGTAGTCGCGCGCCGTGCTCACGATGCCGGCGCCGCCTGCGAAGTTGCGCCGCGGGCCGTCCACGTAGTGCCCCTGCCCTTTGGCGCCGTCCGGCGAGCGCACGGCGTGCCCCGTGGAATCGCTCCGGTACACCGTCACGAGGCGATCGCGCTGCTCGGCGGGAAGGAAGAAATGCGTATCGTTCATTCCGAGCGGCTGCGTGATGCGCTCGCGGATGAACACGTCGAGCGGCTGGCCGCTGGCGCGCTCGACGATGCAGCCGAGGATGTCGGTGTTGTAGCCGTACACGAACTGCCGGCCCGGCTGCGCGACGAACGGGAGCGTGCCGAGGCGGTCCATCGTCTCGCAGACGGTCTCGTTCTTGTCGGCGAGGTACCAGCCGATCCCTGCGGCCGGGCCGAGTCCCTTGGGCTCGTAGAGGTCGCGGACGATGGCGTCGGTGCCGTAGGAGATCCCGGCGGAATGCGTGAGCAAGTCGCGGATGGTGATGCGCCGCGCGGCGGGCGTGATGACGCGTCCCGTGTCGCTGCGCGTGGCGACGGTCGTCGTCGCGAAGGATGGGATCCAGCGCGAGACCGGGTCGTTGACGGTGAGTTTCCCCTCCTCGGCGAGGATCATCACGGCGGTGCTGGTGATGGCCTTCGTTTGGGAGGCGATGCGGAAGACGCTGGTGGGCGTCATCCGGCGCCCGCTTTCCTTGTCCGCGAAGCCCGTGGCGTGTTCGTAGACGGGTTTACCGTCGCGCAGGACGAGGCCGACGGCGCCGTTGATCTTGTTGTCGGCGACGTAGCGGTCGAGGATGGAGTCGATGCGGGCGAGGCGAGCGGGGTCGACACCGTTCGCCGACGCGGCGGGGCGAGGACGCGCCGCGTCCGCGGCGGTGGCGGCGCTCTGGGCGTGCGCGATGCTGAGCGCCGGAATGAGCGCCGCGACGAACGCCTGGCGGATGGAACGAACGGCAGACCGCACGCGAGCCTCCTAGAGTCCGAGCTTCTTCAGCACCGCGGCGGGGGGCAGTTCCCACGTCATCGACGCCGCATTCCCCACGTACCCGATGTCCTTCATCCCGGCGTCCGTCGTATAGAACGCCGTGGCCGTGAGATTGCGCACGAGCGAGAAGAATCGCGCTCCCGCCTTGAATTCTTCCTTGGCCTTGGGGACATAACAGATGTCGTCGCAGATCGCCGTCTTCTCCGCCGGCTTGAGCTTGGCGAACGTGCGCCCGAACCGGTGCGTGCTCTCGAGATCGAGCCAACTGACGCCGCCGCGCACGCGCACCAGGTCGCGTTCGTGGCTCGCGTCGGGGAAGCTCACGTGCTCGTTCACGTAGTGGTGCGCACCCACCGACGCGGCGCCCGGCGACTTCGCGTCGGCCGGAATGATCACGTCGCAGAGCGCGGCCAGCGTGGCCAGCTCGTGCTCGTTCAGTTTGCGCGGCCAGTCCTTCTTGGGATGCTGCAGGTCGGG
>CAIRBD010000824.1 GCA_903876745.1 uncultured Gemmatimonadota bacterium | reverse complement strand
GGCCCGACGCCATGCGCGCGGAACTGCCGCTGACGATGAGCACGGTCTCGCCGAAGCCGGCATCGACCGTGTCGATCGCGACCAGAAAGTTGCCGTCCGGCTTGCCAGACGGATCGAGCGGCCTCGCCACCAGCAATTTGCTGCTGACGAGCCGCTCGTCTTTTCTCGTCGCGACAACTGTCCCGACGACCTTCGCGAGGATCATGTCTTACTTCGACGCTTTGCCGATCGGAAGGATGTCTTCCAGATTGGCATGCGGACGCGGGATCACATGCACCGACACGAGCTCGCCCACGCGGCGCGCCGCCGCAGCGCCGGCGTCGGTCGCCGATTTCACCGCCGCCACATCGCCACGCACAATCGCCGTGACATAGCCGGCGCCGATCTTCTCCCAACCGACCAGCGTCACCTTTGCGGCCTTCACCATGGCATCCGCCGCTTCGATCATCGCGACCAGACCCTTGGTTTCGACCATTCCGAGTGCTTCGCCCATTTTGGACAACTCCCATCGCCGGCATCAGCCGGCGGCCTATTGCGTAATCTGCTTGACGGCCTCTTCCACCAGCGCCGTCAGTTGGTCGTATGTTAGCTGAATCTCGCCGTCAGTACCTACAGGGATTCCCGACACGCTGATGGCTGGGACGAGCCGTTCTCCCGGGGCGTCGGCCGACTGCAGCACCTGGCAGGTGGAATCCACCTGGCCCGGAATTGGATCCACACAGATGGGCGCGGGGGCCGCGATGCCGTACGTGCCGCGCAACGCCTGCAGCCGCGCAACTTCCTCAGTCGACAGGATGTGCTCGCGACCGAGTAAGCGCGCGACCAGACTGATCTTCGCGAAGTGCTCGATGGTCTCCATCTTGTAGTACGCCGCGAAGAGATCCGTGCCGAGCGCGAGCGCGCCGTGATTGGCTAGCAGCAACCCGTCGTGCACTTTCACATACGGCGCCACCGCGTCCGCCAGCTCCATCGTCGACGGCGTGCCGTACTGGGCGATGGGAATGCTGCCGAGCGTGGTCACGACTTCGGCGAGCACCGCGCGATCGAGCGGAATGCCCGCCACCGCAAAGCCCGTGGCCAGCGGCGGATGCGAATGCACGACGGCATTGACGTCGGGACGAGTCCGATACACGACCAGATGCATCATCGTCTCTGACGAGGGCTTGCGGCCCGGCGCGCCTTCGAGCATCGTGCCGTTGAGGTCGGTGATGACCATCATGTCCGGCGTCATGAAGCCCTTCGACACGCTGGCCGGCGTCATGAGCAGACGTTGTTCGTCCAGACGCACGCTGATGTTGCCGTCGTTCGACGCCACGAAGCCGCGCACCCACAGCCGCCGCCCGACTTCGACGATATCGGCGCGGAGTTGAGATTCGCGGTCGGTCATGGATGTGCGGCCGCGAATTCCTGACGGCACTTGTCAGAGCAGAAATGCGCCATCGCGCCGCTCACGGGCGCGTTGATGGCATTCGCCGCGGGCACGTAGGTCCCGCACTGCGCGCAGCGGACCAGCTGGCCGCCAATGCGTTCCGGTTGCGGCTGTCGCGCGCCAAACGGACCGCGCGGGCGCGGCCCGCCAGGCGGCGGACCACTCGGGCG
>CAIRBD010000823.1 GCA_903876745.1 uncultured Gemmatimonadota bacterium | reverse complement strand
CTCATGAAGGCCGCCGCGCTGATCGCGCAGAAGGGGTTCGAGGCCACGACGATGCGCGACCTCGGCAAGGCGATCGACGCGAGCCTCGCCGGTCTCTACTACTACTTCTCGAGCAAGGAAGACCTGCTCTTCCAGCTCCAGTACCGCACGTTCAACGCGCTGCTCGAATCGCAGCAGCGGCTCGCGGCGCAGCCCGGCACGGCGGAAGAGCGCTTCGCGCGGCTGCTCACCGGGCACCTCGAGTTCTACGCGCGGCACACGAACGAACTCAAGGCGTGCACGTTCGAGCTCGAGTCGCTCAGTGGCAAGCCCTACGAGACGGTCGAGGCGATCCGGCGGAAGTATTACGGGGTGATGACGAATGCCGTCGCCGACGTGATGGACGGCCAGGACGCGAAGAAGAGCCGCCACGCCACGCTGTTCATCTTCGGCATGCTCAACTGGATCTTCATGTGGTATCGGCCGTCGCGGCACGGGACGGTGGAGCAGATCGGGGACGAGATGCGGGAACTCGTCCTGCATGGCCTTCGGCGCACGAAACGGGGCGGATGATCCCGGGCGCCGCGCCGGCGCCTGCGGGATGCTCGATGACCGGGAGTGTGAACGTGCAGTTCAAGGATGTGTTCATTCCATACGGCGCGTACTGGTCGACGCCGTTCTGCTCGTGGCAGGGCAGCTTCGCCAACCTCGCGCCCATCCCCTTCGCCGCCGACGTCACCGCGCGCGCACTCGCCCAGCGCGGCATCGAACCGGGCGCGATCGACGGCCTCTGCCTCGGTCTCACCGTGGCGAGCAAACATTCCTTCTACGGCACGCCCTGGTTCGCCGGGCTGGCCGGTCTCGCGCACGCGACGGGGCCCACGATCAGCCAGGCCTGCGCGACATCCGTGCGCTGCCTCGTGACAGCGGCCGAGGAACTCGAGAGCGGAGGCGCGACCGTGTACCTCGCCGCCGCCGCCGACAAGACGAGCAACGGACCGCACGTGTTCTACCCGAATCCCGGCGGCCCGGGCGGCACCGGCGACTCGGAGAACCTCGTGCTCGACAGTTTCGGCCTCGATCCGTGGGCGAAGAACTCGATGCTGCAGACCGCCGAGAACGTCGCGAAGGAAGCCGGCATCACGCGCGAGCAGCAGGAGGACTTCACGCTGCTGCGATACGCGCAATACGCCACCGCCACCGACGACGACGGCGCGTTCCTGAAGCGCTACATGCCGTGGCCGCTCGAGGTGAAGGACGCGCGCGGCAAAAAGGTCGTCGCGACGGTGACCGGCGACGAGGGCGTGCACGGCACCACCGCGCAGGGACTCGCCGCACTTCGTCCGGTGATGGAAGGTGGCTCCGTCACGTTCGGTACGCAGACGCATCCCGCCGACGGCAACGCCGGCATGCTGCTCACCGCCGGCCGTGACCGCGCCCGTGCGATGTCGCCCGGCGGCGCCGTGGACGTGCAGCTGCTCAGCTACGGCCAGGCCCGCGTGAAGAAGGGCTTCATGCCGATGGCCGTCGTGCCGGCCGCCGAACAGGCGCTCGCGCGCGCCGGCATCATCGCCGCCGACCTCGATAGCGTCACATCGCACAACCCGTTCGCCGTGAACGACGTGTACCTCGCGCGCGAACTGAAACTCGATCCCGAACGCATGAACCGCCATGGCTGCTCGCTCGTGTGGGGGCATCCGCAGGGCCCCACGGGGCTGCGCTCGATCATCGAACTCATCGAGGATCTCGCGATGGCGGGCGGTGGCTATGGACTCTTCACTGGCTGTGCCGCCGGCGACAGCGCCGCCGCGGTGGTGCTCAAAGTCAGCGCGCGCTGAAACCCCGGAACGACTCAGAGGACGCCACGCATGAACTACTTCGCCTCCAGAGAGGCTTCGAGCTTCGGGTTCAAGGATATCCTGTACGAGAAGAAGGACTGGGTGGGGCGCATCACCATCAACCGCCCCGAGTCCTTCAACTGCTACACGACGTCCACCCTGCAGGAACTCATCACCGCCATCGACGACGCATCGAACGACGACAACGTCGGCGTGATCGTGCTCACGGGCGCCGGCGACAAGGCGTTCTGCACGGGCGGTGACGTGAAGGAGTACGCGGGCACGTACACGCAGAGCCCGCACGACTATTTCAAGTACATGGGGCTCTTCGCCAAGTACATCGAGAGCATCCTGCGCAGCGGCAAGGTGACCATCGCGCGCCTCAACGGCATCGCCGTGGGCGGCGGCAACGAGACGCAGCTCGCCTGCGACCTCGCCGTGATGGCCGACGACACCTACCTCGGCCAGGTGGGCACGAGCGTGGGGAGCGTCGCCTGCGGCGGCGCCACGCAGTGGCTGTCGATCCACGTGGGCGACCGTCGTGCGCGCGAGATGCTGTTCCTCAATCCGCGCATCCCGGCGGCGAAGGCGCTCGAATGGGGCCTCGTGAACCGCGTCGTGCCGAGGGACAAGCTCGACGAAGAGGTGAACATTCTCGTGAAGCAGCTGCTCGAGAAGTTCCCCGAGTGCACGCGCTACACCAAGCAGCAGGTGAACTACTGGAAGGAAGCGTCGTGGCACGCCACCGTCGGCCACGCGCGCGACTGGCTCTCCACGCACTTCACCACGCTCGAGCCGTACGAGGGGATGCAGGCGTTCGTCGAGAAGCGGAAGATCGACTTCATGGGGCTGCGCCAGAAGGCCGCCGACGAGAACGCGAGCAGCGAGTTCCTCTGGGGGCCGTACAGCCAGACCTGCGGCAGTTGCGGCGCCAAGGGGATCCCGAAGCAGTTCACCTTCTGCGGCGGCTGCGGCGCGAAGCTGGGATGACCGAACCGATGAAGCGCGATCTTGCGGGGCAGGCGACGCTCGTCACCGGTGCCGGTCGCGGCATCGGCGCGGCGATCGCCCGCGAGCTCGCGCAGTTGGGCAGTGACGTGGCGCTCGTCGACCTCGGCGCGTTCGAGGACGCCGAGCGCCTCGCGGCGGAGTTGCAGGCGCTCGGCCGTCGCGCCGTGGCCATCCGCGCCGACGT
>CAIRBD010000822.1 GCA_903876745.1 uncultured Gemmatimonadota bacterium | reverse complement strand
CCGATGATCGCGTTCTGCGGCGGCCGCCCGAAGCCCGACGGCACCTACGACAAGAGCTTGGAGTACGTGGTGGCCGGCGTGACGATCCACGAGGTGGGGCACAACTGGTTCCCGATGATCGTCGCGACGGACGAGCGCAAATGGACGTGGATGGACGAGGGGCTCAACTCGTACCTCGAGTACTACGGCGAGCTCGACTACGATCCCCAGTGGCCGGTTGCCGGCCTCCGCGGCCCCGCGAAGAACCTCGTGGGCTACATGAAGAGCCCCGCGCAGGTGCCGATGATGACCGAGAGCGACCAGATCTTCGCGAACTTCGGCAACAACGGCTACGCCAAGCCGGCGACCTCGCTCGTGATGCTGCGCGAGAACGTCATCGGGGCGGAGGCGTTCGACCGCGCCTTCCGCGAGTACAGCACCAAATGGATGTTCAAGCATCCGCAGCCGCAGGATTTCTTCCGCACGATCGTCAGCGGCGCGGGGGAGCAGCTCAACTGGTTCTGGCGCGGCATGTTCTACACCACCTACGCCAACGATCAGGCCCTGACGAACGTCGAGTCGCAGGACGCCGTGCAACTCGCCGGCGACCAGCGCAAGGGAGAGCGGTACCACCGCATCACCGTGGAGCAGAAGGGCGGGCTCGTGATGCCGCTGCACCTCGGCATCACCTACGCCGACGGCACCAGCGAGATCGTGAAGCTCCCGGCCGACATCTGGCGCAACAACGAGAAGTCGTTCACCTACGGATTCTTCAGCAAGAAGACGCTGTCGCAGGTGGTGGTGGATCCGAACGAGCTGTTCGTGGACATCAATCGCGAGAACAACACATGGAAGAATCCCGACGCACCCAAGCCGGTGGCCATCCCGTGAACACGTCCGCGTCCTTGGCGCCCTTGGGGCCCTTGGCGGTGAAGCTGCCGTCCTCTGTGTCCTCCGTGTCCGCTGTGGTGAAAGCGGTGCTGTTGCTCACCGTGATCGCCGCCGCGAACCCGGCGCGCGCCCAGCGAGGCGCCGCGCCCGCCACCGGCCCGCAGTGGCTCAACGCCGACACCAGCAAGAAGGTCAACCAGAGCAACTTTCGCGGCATCGAGCAGTGGCCCACGCCTAACGAATGGCGCGGCGGCAGCGGTGCGCCCGGCCCCAAGTACTGGCAGCAGAAGGTCGACTACACCATCCGCGCCGCGCTCGACACCGTGCAGCACGAGATCACCGGCCGCGAGCGCGTCGTCTATCACAACAACGCCCCCGACGCGCTCGGCTACCTCTGGTTCCAGCTCGACCAGAACGTCGAGAAGACCGATTCGCGCGCCGCGTATTCCGCGCGCGCGCTGCCAAAGAACATGGCCGCCGTCTCCCCCGCCGCGATGCGGTCGCTCGGCATGGGGGCCCCCGACGCCGTCGAACTCGGCATGCGCATCGTCAAGGTGCAGTCGGTGGCCGCCGACGGCGCCAAGCACGACGCACCGTTCTACGTGAACGGCACCTCGATGCGCATCGACCTGCCGGCGCCCGTCGCCACAGGCGGCACCGCGACGCTCGAGGTGGAGTGGGCGTATCGCGTGCCCGAGACGGGGCGCAACACGCAACGCAACGCCCGCGACAAAGTCAAGGACGGCTGGCTCTACGAGATCGCCCAGTGGTATCCGCGCGCCGCCGTCTACGACGACGTGCAGGGGTGGACCAACGACCAGTTCTATTCGCAGGGCGAGTTCTATCAGGAGTTCGGCGACTTCGACGTCACGATGACCGTGCCGCACGACCACATCGTGCGCGCCACGGGCGTGTTGCAGAACCCCGCCGAGACGATGACCGCCACGCAGCGCGCGCGCCTTGCGCAGGCGCTCGTCGCCGATACGCCGGTGTTCATCGTGCGCCCTGAAGACGTAGCGAAGCCCGCCAACCGCCCGGCCGGCACGGCGCCCATCGCGTGGCACTTCACGGCGAAGAACGTCCGCGACTTCGCGTGGGCGAGTTCGCGCACCTTCGTGTGGGACGCGATGGGATTCCGCTATAAGCCCGGCGGCCGCCTCATCGAGCTGCACAGCGTGTATCCGCGCGACGCGATGCCGCTCTGGAACCTTTACAGCACCAAGGCCATCAAGCAGACGATGGTCACGTACGGCCGCATGACCATCGAGTACCCGTATCCGGTCGCCAGCAACGTGCACGGCTCCGTGGGCGGCATGGAATATCCGATGATCGCCTTCTGCGGCGCGCGCCCGCGCCCCGACGGCACGTTCGACCCGTCGCTCGCCTTCCGGCTCATCTCGGTGACCATCCACGAGGTGGGGCATAACTGGTTCCCCATGATCCTCGCGAGCGATGAGCGCAAGTGGGGATGGATGGATGAGGGGATGAACTCGTTCGTGCAGTACTACGCCGAGAAGGACTGGGACCCGGCGTACCCGTCGCGGCGCGGTCCGGCCAAGGAGATCGTGGGCTACATGCGCGATCCCAACCAGACGTCGATGATGACGGAATCGGACCTCGTGTTCGCGAACTACGGCAATCAGGGCTACAGCAAACCCGCGGCCACGCTCGTGATGCTGCGCGAGCAGGTGCTCGGCCCCGAGGCGTTCGATCGCGCCTTCCACGAGTACGCGCAGCACTGGGCGTTCAAGAAGCCGCAGCCCGCCGATTTCTTCCGCACGATGGTGAGCGGCGCCGGCGAACAGCTCAACTGGTTCTGGCGCGGCATGTTCTACACGACGTACGCCAATGACCAGGCGCTCGGTGCCGTGGAGTCGCAGGATGCCAAGGAGCTCGTCGGCGACGCCACCAAGGGGAAGTTCTACCACCGCATCACCGTGGAGCAGAAAGGCGGGCTCGTCATGCCCATCCAGATCGGCCTCACGTATGACGACGGCTCGACGGCGCTCGTGAAACTCCCCGCCGACGTGTGGCGCAACAACGAGAAGACGTTCATCTACGGTTTCTTCGCCGACCAGGCGCTGCGGCAGGTGGTGCTCGATCCCAACGAAGTGCTCGCCGACGTGAACCGGGAGAACAACACGTGGAAGGCGAGCGCGCCCAAGCCGTTGCCGTGATGCGGCGGCTCGCGCTGTTGATCGCCGTAACGACAGCGCCCCTGTGGGCGCTGCCGCCGGCGGTCGCCCCGGCGGTCGCCCCGGCGGTCGGTCCGGCGGTCGCCCCGGCGGTCGGTCCGGCACCGCGGGTGGCGCCGGCGCGGCATAACACGCATATCTCACACACGCGCATCGTGCTCGAGGGCGCCGTGGTGCTGGCGCGCGTCCGCATGTTCCGTGACGACCTCGAGAAGGCGCTCAAGCGCAAGATCACCGACGATGCGGCGGCGCAGGGCGCCGTGGCGCAGTACGTGACGAAGCACTTCCTCGTGCGCGCCGACGGCGCGGCGCTCGCCGGCGAGCTGCTCGACGGCGGCGCCGACACCGACGGCGATCAGAAGATCTGGTGGGTGCTCGTGCAGTGGAAGGCCGCGGCGCCCGTGAAGGCACTCGGCGTGCGGGCGCACGTGCTGTTCGAGACGTTCGACGACCAGCAGAACCTCGTCGTGGTGAACAAGCAGCCCGGCGATGAGCGAAGGTCGCTGTATTTTCAGGCGGGCGATCGCAGCGAGCAGACCCTCCGGTTCTAGCCGGGGCATCGACGCGAGGCGGCATGACCTCACCCGTACGACGCGTGCTCGTCACCGGCGCCACCGGATACATCGGCGGCCGCCTCGTGCCGCGCCTGCTCGGACGGGGCTACGAGGTGCGATGCGTCGCGCGCAATCCCAACCGTCTCGAAGGACAGCCGTGGCCCGGCGTGGAGGTCGTCTTCGGCGATCTCGAGGATCCCGTCGACCTGATGCGGGCGTTGTTCGAGGTGGACGTCGCGTACTACCTCGTGCACTCGATGGCGGCGGGCGAGGCGTTTCGCGAGCGCGACCGCCTCATGGCGCTCCGGTTCGGCGAGGCGGCTGCCAACGCCGGGGTGAAGCGCATCATCTACCTCGGCGGGCTCGGCGATCCTGAGACCGTGCGCAGCAAGCATCTCGTCTCACGGCAGGAGGTGGGGCGCTGTCTCGCCGCCGCCGGTGTGCCGGTGATCGAGTTCCGCGCCGCCGTCATCGTGGGGTCGGGGAGCGCGAGCTTCGAGATCATCCGGCATCTCGTCGAGCGGCTCCCGCTGATGGTCATCCCGATGTGGGTGCTCACCAAGTGCCAGCCCATCGGCGTGCGGTCGGTGCTCGAGTATCTCGTGGCCGCGCTCGACCATCCCACCGCGCGCGGCATCTACGAGATCGGCGGCACCGATGTGCTGAACTACAAGGAGATGATGCTGCACTACGCCCGCGTG
>CAIRBD010000821.1 GCA_903876745.1 uncultured Gemmatimonadota bacterium | reverse complement strand
CGAGGGACATCGGCTTCATCGCGGCGCTCATCGACACGCTGCAAGCGCGGTACCGCATCGATCCCACGAGGATCTATGTGAACGGGCTCTCGAACGGTGGCGGCATGTCGTTCGTGCTCTCGTGCGCGCTCTCCGATCGCGTCGCCGCCGTCGGCGTGGTGGCCGCAGCGCAGACACTCCCCTGGAGTTGGTGCACCGACCGCCATACGGTGCCGATGATCGCGTTTCACGGGACGGCCGATCCGGACATTCCATTCGCCGGCGGCACATCGTGGATGGCCCCCGGAGTCTTCCCGAATGTCGTGCGGTGGACGCAGAACTGGGCGCGACGCAACCACTGTGCGGCGCAGCCGGTGAAGACCGCGATTGCCTCCGACGTCACGCGCCTCGCCTTCGGCGACTGCGCAGACGGTGCGGATGTGCTGCTCTACACGATCAAGGACGGCGGCCACACGTGGCCGGGGGGCCGCGGTCTGCCCGAATGGTGGCTCGGCCGCACGACCAACAGCATCGACGCCACGCGCGAGATGTGGGCGTTCTTTCAGGCGCACCCGCGGCCGAGGATGTAGCGCAGAGCCAGTGCACGACGCGGCGACCGGCCGATTCCGTTGCCTGAGCGCGTGCGGCGAAGCAACTTCTCCGCGTCGCCCATCCCGCACAGGAGCCCGGAATGCGTCTCGCCCCCCGTCGCCTCGCGCCCATCACCGCGCTAGTCGCCGCGATCGTCTTCGCCACGCCCGCGCACGCCCAGGCGCCCGCGCCGACCGACGAAGCCGCGGTCGTCGCTGTGGTGAAGAAGTTCTTCGACGGCATGCGCACGCGCGACACCGCGCTGATGCGCTCCACCGTGGCGCCGAACGCGATGCTCCGCTCCCCCGGCGGGCCCACCGGAATCGGCGATGCGTCCACGGTGGACGCGTTCATCGAACGCATCGGCAAGAGCACGGGCCCCGGCAACGACGAGCAGATCGAGAACCCGCGCGTGCACATCGACGGCCAGCTCGCGTCGCTCTGGGCCTACTTCACGCTCGTGCGCGGCGGGCAGACGACGATCAACCACTGCGGCGTGGACGCGTTCCTCCTCGCCAAGGGTCCCGACGGCTGGAAGGTGTTCTTCATCTCGGATACGCACCGCACCGAGGGCTGCACGCCGATCGCCGGCACGAGCGCCGCCGCCGCGACGGCCGCGATGGCCAACCCCAAGGACGTGTCCTCGCAGGACGCGATCCTCGCCGCACTCTACGACGTGATCTCGGGACCCGCCGGCAAGAAGCGCGACTGGGACCGCTTCCGCTCGCTCTTCGTCCCGGGCGCACGGCTCATCCCGACAGGCATGGGGCGGGACGGCAAGGCGAACATCCGCACGATCAGCCCCGAGGAATACGCGACGGCCACCGGCTCGCGACTCGAGCAGTCGGGGTTCTTCGAGAAGGAGATCTCGCGGACCGCGGAGACGTACGGGAACGTGACGCAGGCATTCAGCACCTACGAATCGCGACGTGCGGCGGACGACGCGAAGCCCTTCGCGCGCGGGATCAACAGCATCCAGCTGTACAACGACGGCACGCGCTGGTGGGTGGTGACGATCTACTGGGACAGCGAGCGGCCAGGGAACGAGATCCCCGCGAAGTTCCTGAAGAAACCGTAAGCTGAACTGGCGAAACCGGCGTCCTATCGGTAGCCGCATCACGACACAACGGAGCACACCGTGACGTACACGACGCGGACGGCCACGGTGGCCGTCGTTCTCATGTCGACGATCTCCGCTGCGGCGATGGCTCAATCGCCGGCGCCGCGCAGCGGCGGCGATCGCTCGGGCCCGGCGAAGGTCTCGATGCTCTTCCCCGGCGGACGGTCGAAGGCGCTCATCCTCAGCTACGACGACGGTCGCACAGCCGACCGGCGGCTCGTGCGGCTGATGAACAAGTATCGCTTGCGTGGCACGTTTCATCTGAACTCGGGCAAGCTGGGCACGAAGGACTACCTCACGAGCGAAGAGGTGCGGGCGCTCTTCCGCGGACACGAAGTCTCCGTCCACTCGGCGAACCATCCGCCCCTCACCGCCATCCCGAAGGACAGCGTCATCCGGGAGATCCTCGACGACCGGAGGGCGCTCGAGCGGCTGACGGGCGCTCCCGTGCGGGGCATGGCGTACCCCTTCGGCAACACCAACGACTCCGTCGCGGCGACGACCAGAACGCTGGGCATCGAGTACGCCAGGACCGTTGCCGACACGCGCGGCTTCGGGATACCGGACGACTTCCTCACGTGGCATCCGACGATCCACCAGTTCGGTACGGCCTACTTCACGCCCGACGACCCGGAGCGCGACCGGCGCGAAGTGGCCGGTTTCTTCCAGATCGTGCGGACATTCCTCACGACCGACAGCCTCGCACTGCTGGACGTGTGGGGCCACAGCTGGGAGAACGAGGGTGCCGGCGACCGCTGGGCGGAGACCGAGCGATTCTTCCGCATGGTCGCACACCGCCCCGACGTCTGCACCATCACGCACATCGCGCTGGTGGACTACATCCACGCATTTCGGGCGCTGCGATACTCCGTCGAGGGGAACAGCGTGACGAATCTCAGCGCCATCGCTGTCTTCCTACGTGTCGACGGGAAGGTCGTTCGGGTCCCCGGGGGATCGAGCGCGGTGTTGTTCAAGACTTCGTCCGGCTCCGTGCACTAGTCCGCCGGTCGCAGCCCGCCGATCGTCATCCACGTCCCCGAACCGTCGGCCAGTGCACGCTCGTAGATGAACCGCGCCGCCGCGACGTCCTCCACCGCCAGCCCCAGCGATTTGAAGAGCGTTCGGTCGTCGTCGTGCTCGCGCCCCCGCACGGTGCCCGTCACCACCGCGCCGAGTTCCCCGAGCACGTGCGATTCGTCGATGGCGCCTTCGCGGCACGGGATCAGGACGTCGCCCGCTTCGGCCATCGCCGACTCACGGCGATCCACGAACAAGCGGCTCTGCACCACCGCCCGCGTGTCGAGTTCACGGGCTGTGGGAACGCACGCGCCCACCGCGTTCACGTGCACGCCGGGTGAGAGCCATTCGCCGAGGAGCACCGGTTCGCGCGCCGCCGTCACGGTGCAGACGACCTGCGCCCCCCGCACCGCCGATTCGGCGGACTCACACACCTCGACCGTCACGCCGAATCGCTGCTGCGCGCGGCGGGCGAACGCGGCGCTGCGCGCCGCCGTGCGACTCCAACTGCGCACGCGCGTGATCGGCCGCACGGCGAGCATCGCCTCCAGATGCGTCATCGCCTGCATCCCGGCGCCGATGATCGCCAGGTCGCACGCGTGCGCCACGGCGAGCAGGCGCGTGGCGAGGCCCGACACGGCCGCCGTGCGGATGGCCGTCACGGAACTCGCGTCGATGATGGCCAGCATCCGGCCGCTGGTGTCTTCGAAGTAGAGCACGACGCCGATGTGCGAGTCGTAGGGCGTGGCGTCGTTGCCGGGAAAGACCGTGATGATCTTGGCGCCGATGGCGTTCGAGCCGTCCGCGCCCCCGAGCACCGCCGGCATGACGCCGAAGGCGTTGCGACCGCCGGGGAGTTTGAGCATCTGTCGCAACGGCTGCACCGCGTCGCCGCGCACGGTCGCCGCCAGCGCGTCGGCCATGAGGTCGATGCACGCGGGCATCGGGAGCAGCCGTTCCACGTCGGCGGAGGGGACGATCAGCGTGCGGGCATCAGGCATGGTCGCGAACGTTACCGTGCGGCCTTCGCGGCGGCAAACACCGCTCGCGCGCTTCATAGCGCCCAGCGTGCATCGGCACGTACATTATCCGCCGTCGGACCGTTCTCTCCGTGGGGCAGGCTGCCACTTCACCATCCGCCGGTACGATACTCGATGACCGCGTCTCCAACGCCCGCGCCCCGTTCTGGCAGTTCCCTTCCCGGGCCCGGATTGCTCGGGCTCGGACTCGCCGCGAACTTCTTCGACACGCTGGGCATCGGGTCGTTCGCGACCACGACGAGCGTGCTCAAACTCGGCAAGATCACCGAAGATGAGAACATCCCCGGCACGCTCAACGTGGGGCATTTGATCCCGACGATGCTCGAGGCCGGGCTGTTCCTCAGCGTGATCCAGGTGGAGATGCTCACGCTGGTCTCGATGATCGTCGCGGGTGGCCTCGGCGCCTGGTTCGGGGCGGGCCTCGTCGTGCGCTGGCCCCGCCGCACCGTGCAGCGCGCGATGGCGCTGGCGCTGCTCTTCACCGCCGCCGTCATCACGCTGCGCCAGACGGGGATCTTCCCGCAGGGCGGAAACGCCGCCGGCCTCGCCGGCGTGTCGCTGGTCGTCGCCGTGCTCGCCAACGCGCTGATCGGCGCGCTGATGTCGCTGGGCATCGGCAACTACGCGCCGTGCATGGCCGTGATCTACTCGCTGGGGGTCAGCCCGAGGGTCGCGTTCCCCATCATGGCCGGCTCGGCCGCCATCATGATGCCGGCGGCCGCCATTCGTTTCTGGAAATCGGGGCGCTTCGATCGCCGCGTGTCGCTCGGCCTCGCGGTGGGCGGCATTCCCGGCGTCCTCATCGCCGTCTACATCGTCAAGGAGCTCCCGGTGAAGGCCCTGCTCTGGTTGGTGGTCGGTGTGCTGCTGTACACCGCCGCCACCTTGTGGTCGTCGTCGAAGGCCGATACGTCGGCGGCGGCATGAAGATCACCGGCATCCGCATGTTCCAGGTCGACCTCCCCCTGCACGAGGGGAGCTACAAGTGGTCGGGTGGGAACTCGGTCTCCGTGTTCGATGCGACGGTCGTCGCCGTCGACACGGACGAAGGCATCAGCGGGTGGGGCGAGGTCTGTCCGCTCGGGCCGGCCTACCTCCCGGCGTACGCGCGCGGCGCACGCGCCGGCATCGCCGAGCTCGCGCCGCAGCTGATCGGCGCCGATCCGCTCGCGCTCGGGTTGCTCAACGAGCGGATGGACAGCGCGATGCGCGGTCATCCGTACGTGAAGTCGGCCATCGACATGGCCTGCTGGGACCTGCTCGGCAAGGCGAGCGGGCTCCCTGTGGCCACCCTCATGGGCGGCCACGTCGGCGAGGACTTCGCGCTCTACCGTGCCATCTCGCAGGAGGCGCCGGACGCGATGGCCGCGCGCATCGCTCAGTATCGCAGCGAGGGATACACGAAGTTCCAGCTCAAGGTCGGAGGCGATGCGGACACCGACATCGCGCGCATCCACGCCGCCGCCGAGAAGCTCGAGGCCGGTGACGTGCTCATCGCCGACGCCAACACCGGGTGGACGCAGCACGTGGCCATGCGGGTGGCCGACGCCGTGCGCGACGTGAACGTCTATATCGAACAGCCCTGCATGACCTACGAACAGTGCCTCTCTGTGCGCCGGCACACGAACCGTCCCTTCGTGCTCGACGAGGTCGTGGACGGCATCGACATGGTGGTGCGCGGCGTGGCCGACCAGGCGATGGACGTGATCAACCTCAAGATCTCGAAGGTCGGCGGGCTCACCAAGGCGCGGCAGATCCGCGACCTGTGCGTGTCGCTGGGCATCGCGATGACGATCGAAGACACCTGGGGCGGCGACATCATCACCGCGGCCATCTCGCATCTGGCGCACAGTACGCCGGAGCGGTTCCTCTTCTCGGCCACGGACTTCAACTCGTACGTGACGGTGGCCTTCGCCGAGGGCGCGCCGCAGCGGAAGCACGGGCGGCTGGCGGCGTCGCGCGAGCCGGGGCTCGGTGTGCGGCCGAGGATGGATGTGCTGGGCAAGCCGCTGCAGGTCTGGGTGTGATCGGCAGAGTCGTGAACTCACACCGATACGAGAGCGTGCTCCAAGTCCGCGGCGCTCGCGTATCGATCCTCCGCCCGCTTCGCCAAGCATCGCATCACTACGGCCTCCATCGCGCCCGACACGCCGGGCCGCCGTGATGCGACACTCGCCGGCACCTCACCCAGATGCGCCATCATCATCTGCACCGGTGCCTTCCCTTCGAACGGCGACCGGCCCGTCAGCATGAAGTACGCGAGCGCGCCCACACTGTAGATGTCGCTCGCCGGCCCCGAATGCTCGTCACCGCCGCACTGCTCGGGCGACATGTAGGCCGGCGT
>CAIRBD010000820.1 GCA_903876745.1 uncultured Gemmatimonadota bacterium | reverse complement strand
TCACGGCGTACGCGCTGCTCGACACGCGCTTCGGCGCCGCCACGCGGCGGTTCACGTCGGTCGTGTTCATGGCCACGCGCGCCATGGCCGATTCCGTGCGCGTCTATGCATCGGCCATCCCCATCGCGCTCATCATCGGCCCGTCGCTCCCCAAGCAGTGGGTGATGCCCGCCGCGATCCTCCTGCTCGGCATCCTGACCATCATCTACACGTACCGGGGCGGGATGCGCGCCGTCGTGTGGACGGAGCTGCTCCAGGCGGGCGTGTACGCGACGGGCGGACTCGCCGCGGTGTTCCTGCTGGGCCGGACGGTGGCCGGCGGCTGGCCCCACATGCTCGACGCCGCGCGCGCCGCCGACAAGCTGCGCGTCCTCGACTGGTACACCGGCTTCGACCGGCCGCACACGGTGTGGGCGGGCGTGATCGGCGGCGCATTCCTCACGATGGCGTCGCACGGCGCCGACCAGACGATCGTGCAGCGCATGCTGTCGGCCCGCTCGCTGCGCGACGCCCAGAAGGCCATCATCGGCTCGGGCATCGCCGTGATCGTGCTGATGACGCTCTTTCTCACCGTGGGCATCGGCCTGTGGTCGTACTTCGGCGGCCGCGTGTTCGACTCGCCCGACACGATCTTCCCGACCTTCATCTTCGAGCGCATGCCGCACGGGATGATCGGCCTGCTCGTCGCGTCGATCCTCGCCGCGACGATGAGCACGCACTCGGGCGCCATCAACTCGCTCGCCGCCACCACCACGCACGACATCTACCTTCCCCTCAGCGGCCGCGGCGCCGACGACGCCAACACCTTCCGCATGGGGCGGTGGTTCGCGCTCGGCTGGGGCGTCATCCTCACGGGCGGCGCCCTGCTCTTCCCCGAGGGGAAGACGCCCGTGGTGGTGATCGCGCTCTCGATCGCCTCGTTCACGCAGGGGGCGCTCCTCGGGGCGTTCTTCCTCGGGATCATGAATCGCCGCGCGCAACAGCGCGACGCGATCACCGGGATGTCGGTGGGTATCAGCGTGATGGCGTTCATCGTCTTCGCCAAGCCCCTCTCGGCGGCCTACCCGTCGATGGCCGCGGCGCTCGCTCCGTTCGCCAGCATCGCGTGGCCGTGGTATGTGCTCATCGGGTTGAGCATCACGCTCGCCGTGGGTTCGCTGAGCGCGCTCACGCACGCTTCCCCAGCGCCCGCCACGCGCTAACTTTCCCGCCATGAGTTCACTCGTGATTGGCGTGGATGGCGGTGGCACCAAGACCACTGTGATCGTGGCGGATGGCACGGGCGCCGAACTGGCGTCGGTGACCGGTGCCGCCAGTGCGGTGCGGCCCGGGCAGATCCAGCGGTCGGCCGACGTGATCGAACAGCTCGTGCGCGACGCGCTCGAACAGGCCGGACAGTCGGATTCGACGCCCGCCGCGCTGTGCGTCGGCGTGGCCGGCGTGGGGCGCGATGCGGAATACTCCGCGTTCCTCATGGAGATGACCGGCCGCGGACTCGCCGAGGAGCTGGTCGTCCTTCCCGACGCGATGGTCGCTTTTGCCGACGCGTTCGGCGATGAGGCGGGCATCCTGCTCATCGCCGGCACCGGGTCGGTGTGCTACGGTCGCGCCCCCGGCGGCAAGATGGCGCGCTGCGGCGGCTGGGGCCCCATCTGCGGCGACGAAGGGAGCGGTGGCTGGATCGGCAAGCGCGCGCTGAGCATCGTCACGGCGACCGCGGATGAGCGCGAGCCGATGACCGCGCTGCTCGGCGTGATCCTCACGCACCTGCAGCTCGAATCGCCCGACGATCTCATCGCGTGGGCGGCGAGCGCCGAAGTCAGCGACGTGGCCGCACTCTCGGGACCGGTGTTGCAGGCCGCGGCGAACGGGGACATGCGTGCGAACTCGCTGTGCACGCTCGCCGCCGAAGAGCTCGTGGTGCACGTGCGCACGCTGGCGCGCCAACTGTTCACCGATGAGCGCGCGGCCATCCCCGTGGCCCTCGCGGGCGGGCTGATGCAGCGCGGCAGCTACCTGCGGAAACTCGTCGAGATGCGGCTCAAGTCGGCCGTCCCTGGCACGCAGTTGCACGCCGGCGAGGTGATTCCGGTGCGCGGCGCGGTGCGTGACGCGCTGTCGATGCTCACGCGGGCCTAAGAGCGGCGCATGGCCAGCAACGAGAAGGCCGCCCGGAACTCCGGGCGGCCTTCTTCGTTGCGCGGCGTCTGCCTGCTCACTGCGGGTCGGGCACCTTCGGCACCACATAGGTCGCCTTCAGTGCCTCCTGG
>CAIRBD010000819.1 GCA_903876745.1 uncultured Gemmatimonadota bacterium | reverse complement strand
CCACCCCTACCCCTTCCCCTTCCCCTTCCCCTTCCCTGCCCTCCCCCTCCCCCTTCCCCTCTCAACTCCCCCTCATCAGTTCCTCCACCGGCAACACATCCCTCCGCCGCACCGCCGCCTCGAACTCGCCGAGCAGGTGCGCCACCGAGTTGGCGTAGTAGCTCACGAGCTCGCGTCCGCGCGGCAGCACCATGTAGCCGTCTCCCACCCGCGCCACGACGCGACGGAGGCGCAGCAGATCGTAGGCGCGATCGAGCGTCTCGCTCGCCGGCTCATCGGGTTCCAGCACGATGTGCCCGTGGTGCTGCAACGAGCCGCGCATCTCGTCGATGCGTCCGAGCAGCGCCGCGCGCGCGATGTACTCGCTCTCGAACGTCTGCAGGGCCGCGCACACGAGCGGCACCGGCGTCACCGGGATGATCGCGCCGATGCGCTGCATCACGCCGTCGGCGAGCGTCTGCACCTCGGAGAGGCGCTCGTGCCGGTCGAGCGTGAACAGCGAGCGCCCACGCTGGTCGAGCGCGTCGAGCCACGGCTTCACCGGCACCGGCGCGCCGATCACCACCGCCGCCGTGCCGTAGCGCTTCCACCGGCGGAACAGGAGCCGCCACGCGTTCCACCCGGCGTAGTTCAACACTTCGCTCAGCTGCGTCAGCCGCCCCGACGGCCGGTGCCCTTCGCTCGCCCGCAGCTCACGCAGCAGCGTGCGGTCCTCGAGCACGCGGTCGTAGTTGATGGCGACCGGCACCACGTACAGGCGTTCCGCGAAGCCGGGCTCGCGCGCCACGCCGAGGATGTAGTCGAAGAGACCGATCTTCGCCGGGCGCAGCTTGCCGTCGCGCGTGAGCCCGCCCTCGGGAAAGATCCCCTGCGTCACGCCGTTGCGCGTGATGAGCTGCACGTACCGCTCGAGCACCGTGTGGTACAGCGCCTCGCGATAGCGCCGGCGGATGAAGTACGACCCGAAGCTCTTGAAGATGTATTCGAGCGGGAACACGCGCGCCCACTCCCCCACCGCGTACGAGATCGCCACCTGCCCGGCGAGCGCATAGCCGGCGAACACGTAGTCGGCATTGGAGCGGTGGTTCATCAGGTAGATCACGATCGACTCGCGCGGCAGCGCGTCGAAGGCCTCGCGATGCACGTGGCGCACGTCGGTGCGGTAGAACAGGTGCAGCAGCCCGCGCGAGAGCGAGATGCCGTACTCGTAGTACGCGAGCAGGTTGAAGACGGGGACGATCTCGTCCACGTAGATGCGCACGCGCTTCCAGACCGCACTCTCCGGCATGCCGTGCTCTGCGGCATGCGCGCGCACCGCGAGCGCGACGGTCTCGTCGGCGAGGAGCGCCTGGGAGATGTACGCCTTGCCCGTGAGCTTGAAGCGGTCGATGCGCGCGCGGAACTTGCGCACCGCCGTCACGGCGGCGCGCCGCGTATAGCGGCGCCACGTGAACCATCCGAGGATGGCGAAGAGGGCGACGGAGACGAACGCCGCGGCGCCCTTGGCCGTGAAGAAAGGCATTGCGACGAACGTGGACCGCGCGGCGCGCGCGGTCAAGGCGTCAGTGCCGCAGCAGGATGAATGCGGCCATCGGATCGGCACTCGCGCCGCCGCGCGAGGCCGCCCCGGCCCGGTTCATCGGCGCCCGCGTGGCACCACCGCCGCCGGGCGCGCAGCGCCGGCCGAGATCGGCGGGCAGGTCCTTCACCTTGAGGAACTGCACCGCTTCGACATCATCGGCGAGATACTCCTCGAGCGGGGGACGGTCGGCCGACACCGGCACACTCGCGCCGTCGACGAAGATGCACGTGACCGCACGCGCCCGCAGCAGCTGCGCGCGCGGGATGGCGTTGAGCGCGTCGTTGAGCGTCAGTCCCTGGCCCGACACGGCGAGTTGCTCTCGCGTCACACTGGGCGCGGTGGCCGAACTGCCGGCGCGCCGGCGCACGAACGCGTAGTCGGTGACGGCCATCGCGTCGTGATTCGTGAAGCGGCTCAACCGGTCGCGCGTCGCGTCGTCGAGCCCCGGCGGCAGCGGGGTGAGCCAGACGACCACCTGCGCACCGCCGCTTGGCGGGAGCGTGATCCCCATCGTGCGCGGCCGGAATCCGTCGCGGCGCACCGTCACGATCTCGGGACCCGACGGCACGTCGAGCGTGAACTGCCCCTTCTCGTTGCTCGTCGTCTCGTTCCGGTGGATCGCCGCGGCGACGGTCGCTCCAGGGACGATGTCGAACGCCGTGTCGCCCACGACACCGAACAATCCCGTCTGTTTCGTCTCGGTGCGCACGGCGGCGAGTTCCTGGGGGAGCCGCTCGAGCGTGACGTCCATGCGCGTCTCGCCCGGCGCGAACACCGGCTCGAGCAGCATCGCGGCAAACCCCAGACGGCGCACGATCAGCACGACATGACCGCTGGGGAGCGGGGCGAGCGTGAAGTCGCCGGCGGCGTTCGTCTGGGCCTGCTGCCGCGTGCCGGTGAGCGCGACAGTCGCGCCGGCCACGGGCATGCCGGCGAGGTCGGTCACGCGCCCCACGAGGCGTGCGTCGCCCTGTTGTGCCGCAACATGCCGCACCAGCGTCATCAGCAACGCGAAGGCGACCGACGCGCGGCGCACGCGACGCGCCGTCCCTTACGACGCCCGTGCGGCGGCCGCCTCGAGCGCGACCCAGTCGCGCTTCTCGTCGGTGACCGGCCGCAGGATGACCACACTCACGAGCACCATCGCCAGCAGCGTGAGGATCGCGAGCGCCTGTCCCGTGAGCGCAGGCATCCCCATGCGCTCCACGGTGATGTACGTGGTGAGCCCCCATAGCGCGGGTCCGGTCACGGCCGAGAAACGGCCCACCATCCCGTACAGACCGTAGAACTCGCCGATGCGGTCGGGCGGCGTGAGGCGCAGCATGTACGGCCGGTCGCTCGCCCACGTGCCGCCGAGCGAGATCCCGGCGGCGCACGCGACGAGATAGAGCCAGCCGATGGGCAGGTGCAGGAACCCGACACACGCCGCGACGGTGAACGTGCCGAT
>CAIRBD010000818.1 GCA_903876745.1 uncultured Gemmatimonadota bacterium | reverse complement strand
GTTGGTCGCGGAACCGACGTTCAGATAGAGCGTGGACCCGTTGATGACGAAGTTGTTGGCGCGGTGGTTCCCGTTGTTCGGGAGATCGGCGATCACCGTCTCGACCGGCCCGATGGTCGTGTCGCCGGCGCGGTACGTGGCGCGCAGGATGGTGGAGGCGTTCGAGAAGTACACGAAGCCAGCATGGAGCCCGATGCCCGTGCCGCTACCGGCCGCAAGCTTCTTGCGGAAGTCGGCTTTGCCCGTGCCCTTGGTGTCGCGCAGCAACATCAGCGAACCACCCTCGCGCGCGCCGCCCGCCTCAGCGGCGGTGGCGAACGGGTTGCCGATCACCAGCACATCGCCGTTGGGTGCCACGACCATGTGGCGCGGCGCGCCGGCACCCGTCGCGAACACGGTCGCGCAGAATCCGGCCGGCAGTGTCAGATTGGCATTGTCGGGGTCGCACGGAACGGCGGCGACGGTGGCGCGCGACATCGCGGCACCGGAGACGATCAGGAGGGCGGCCACCGCCATGACGGCGGTACCGCGCAGCACGCGCAGGGACATCAGCTACCTCGGGGGTCGGTTCTGGTCTGCTTGCCGAATCGCTAAAGTATAGTCGAACGGGCCACCCGAACGGAGACACCATGCGACGCCCCGCCCTGCTCTTCCCGCTCGCCATCGGCACCCTGCTCGCCACCGCGGGCGCGTACGCGCAACAGCCCGGCTTGCTCGTCCTCAACAAGAGCGAGGCGACGGCGTCGCTGCTCTCCCTTGCGGACGGCCGCACCGTGGCGACGATGCCCGTCGGCGACGGCCCGCACGAGATCGCCGTCTCTCCCGACGGGCGCTGGGCGATGGCCGCGAATTATGGCGGCACCACACCCGGCCATTCGCTGACACTGCTCGACCTGCGCGCACGCGCCGCCGTGCGCACCATCGAACTGGGCGAGTACCGCCGGCCGCACGGCATCGCGTGGCTGCCCGACGGGAAACGCGTCGTGGTGACGAGCGAACTCGCGGAGGCGGTGATCGTCGTGGACGCGGCGAGCGGGACGATCGAGCGGGCGATCAAGACCGGGGTGGGCGGCACGCACCTGCTCGTCCTCAGCAAGGACGGCACGCGCGTGTGGACGTCGAACATCTTCTCCGGCTCCAACTCGCTCATCGACCTCGCCACGGGCACGCTCGTGAAGACGGCGCCCAACGGCAAAGGCCCCGAGGCCATCGACCTCTCGCCCGACGGCCGCGAACTGTGGACCGCCGACCGGCCGCTCAACCGCATCACCGTGCTCGATGCGACCACGCTCGACTCGCTGGCGGCGTGGCCGAGCGGGCTGTTCCCCAACCGGCTGCATTTCACGCCGGACGGGCGGACGGTGCTGCAGTCGAACGCGCAGTCGAGCACGGTGGATTTCTACGATGCAAGCAAGCGCTCACTTGCAGGGCGCATCACCTTCCCCTACGACGAGGCGCTCGGCAAGCCGACGATGCTCACGCAGTTCGGCCGCTCGGCGACGCCGCTGGGGATCCTCATCTCGCCAGACGGGAAGACCGCGTGGGTGGCGCTCGCCGCCCACGACCGGCTCGCCGAAGTGGACATCGCCACGCGGCGCGTGCTGCGGATGCTCGTGGCCGGACGCGAGCCGGACGGCATGGCGTACGTGCCGGACATCGGCACGGGGAAGGCGCCGTGACGGCGGGCGAGGACGACGTCACGCCCCGGACGACCGGCCCGACGGAGGGCG
>CAIRBD010000817.1 GCA_903876745.1 uncultured Gemmatimonadota bacterium | reverse complement strand
GTTCGAGGACGTCCACGTATCCGGCGACGAGTTTGCGGTCGAGCTCGCAGGCCCGGGCGAGGGCCGCCACGTCCAGCTGCGCCGCGTGCGCCGAACCGATCACCTGCAGGAACTTCCGGAACCGGTCGAAGTTCGGGACGAGTTTCTCGTTCTTCACTTCACGACGGAAGAAATACTCGTAGTAGTCGGCCCGCGCCTGCGCGGGGCGCGGGTCATCGATGATCGCCGGCACCGTACCCAGGCGCATCGCATCGGAGACGTGGAACCGGCGCCCCATCTCCGCCGCGACGAAGGGATGCATGAACACGCGCGGGAAGCGGCGGCTGAGCAAGCTGATGCGGTCGCGTTTCACGGCGCGCGCCGACGACCCGATGAGGATGAAGCGCCATCCCTTCTTGCGGGCGTTCACCCGACGCACCACATCGACCAGTTCCGGCACTTTATCAACGCCGTCGATGATGACCGGCTCCTGCCGCGGGCGCGGACCGAGCATCCCTTCGAGCTGTTCCGGCCGGGCACGCAGTCGCCGCTCGAGGGCCGAGTCCTCGAGATCCACTACGAGGGCGTGCGGGAACGTGCGGCGCGCCCAGCAGGACTTGCCGCTGCCGTGGGGTCCGAGCAGGAAGAAGGAACCCGCCGGCGCGGTGAAGTGCCGGTGCATGGGCTCTATGGACGACATCAGCAGAGGAACGGAAATGGGACCGACTCCTGGGCGCGTGCGAGAGCGGACGGAGGGGTTCCGTCCCGGAGATCATGCTGGAAGTATCGGCCGCGCGCATGCACTTTATGAATGCGCATCACGCTCTCCCGCGAGGCTATCCGTGGACCGTCGCACCTTCGTCCAGACCATCGGCGCGTCCTTCGCCGCCGCACCGTTCCACGCCCTCGGCGCGGCGTCCGCCGGCCGGCTCGACCGTATCGGGCTCGAGCTCTACTCCGTACGCGCCGCCATGCGACGCGACCCGGAGCGCACGCTCGCCGCGGTGCGCGCCATCGGTTATACCGACGTGGAGCTGCTCTGGAGCTTCGGTAATTTCGGGCGCACGGCCGTGCAGGTGCGCGACACGCTGCGCGCCGAGGGGCTCCGCGCGCCGTCGGCGCACATCGCGCCGTCGTTGCTGCTCGGTGATTGGACGAAGGCCCTCGAGGACGCGAAGCTGATCGGCCAGGACTATCTCATCGTGCCGAGCCTGCCGGAGGAGACGCAACACTCGCTCGACGCGTGGCGGAAGTGGGCCGACCATTTCAATACGGCCGGTGCTGCGGCACGGAAGGCAGGCATCTGGCTCGCCTTCCACAACGAGCCCGACCACTTCAAGCCGATCGACGGCGTGGTGCCCTACGACCTGTTCGTGCGCAACACCGATCCGTCATCGGTGCGGTTGCAGCTCGACGTGGGCAACATGACGGTGGGCGGCGGCGACCCGTACGCGTACCTCGCGAACTACCGGGCGCGCTACACGACGTTCCATCTCAAGGATGTGGTGGCCGACCGCACGCACGACACCGACCTCGGCACGGGGATCTTCGACCTGAAGAAGTTCCTGGGAGGCGTAAAGGACGTGGCGAACAAACCGTGCTTCGTGGAGCAGGAAGGGCCGAAGGATGAGCTCGCGGCGGCGAAAGCGAACTGGACGTACGTGAGATCGCTCGAGTTCTGAGCGGCGCGCAGCGGAGAGCCGCGGGTTGCGCAGCACATTCCCCGCCGGTTCGCTACGCGGTCGCCAGCTCCGATGTCAGCCCCGCCATTAGACGCATCAGCACTTCCTGCGTCGCCTCGGCGCGCCCCACCTCGCCAACGATGCGCCCGTTCCGGAACACGAGGATGCGCGTCGACAGGTTGATCAGCTCGGGCAGCTCACTCGAGATGAGCAGCACCCCGTGCCCGTCGGCGGCGAGCTGGTCGATGCGCGCGTGCAGTTCGGCCTTCGCGCCCACGTCCACGCCGCGCGTGGGTTCGTCGAGCATCAGCACCTTGCTCCCGGCGGCCAGCCACCGCGCGAGCAGCAGCTTCTGCTGATTGCCGCCCGAGAGTTCCGCCGCCAGCACCTCGGTGCTCGATGCACGCACGTTGAGCCGCCCGAACCAGTCGGATGTGAGCGCCTTCTCGAGCGCGTGCGACATCCACGTGCGGCTGGCCATGCGGTTCGCGAACGGCAGCGTCACGTTCTCGCGCGCCTTCATCATCAGCACGAGCCCCTGCTGCTTGCGGTCCTCGGGCACGAGGCCCAGCCCGTGCGCCATCGCGTCGCGCGGCGACGTGATCTGCACCGCGTCGCCGCGCACGCGCACCTCGCCGGTGGTGTGCGGATCGAGCCCGAACAGCGCTTCGGCCACCTCGGAGCGACCTGCGCCCACGAGCCCGGCAAAGCCGAGCACCTCGCCCGCGCGCAGCGTGAACGACACGTCGCGAAACCGCCCGGGGCGAGTGAGTCCGGTGACCTTCAGCAGTTCGTCGCCCGGCACGGTGCCCACATGTGACGGGAAATACTGCGTCAGCTCCCGGCCGATCATCTGCCGCACGAGCTCGCGCTCATCGAGTGACGACGTGGGCACCGTGGTCACGTGCGCGCCATCGCGCAGCACGGTCACGTGGTCGCACAACCGGAAGATCTCCGGCATGCGATGCGACACGTAGAGCACCGTCACACCGCGCGCCCTGAGGCGCCCCATCAGCGCGTAGAGCGCGTCCACCTCGCCCTCGCTCAGGCTGCTCGTCGGTTCGTCGAACACGATGATGTGCGCGCCGCTCCCCACCGCCGCCGCGATCTGCACGAGCTGCTGCTCGGCCACACTCAGTTCCTGCATCGGGCGGGACGGCTCGATCGTCGCACCCACATCGCCCAGCAGCGCGATGGCCCGCGCGCGCATCGCACTCCACGAGACGAACGGCCCCCGGCGCGGCATGCTCCCGAGGCACAAGTTCTCGGCCACGGAGAGATTGTTGCAGAGCGCGAGTTCCTGATGCACCATCGCGACGCCCGCCGCGAGGGCCTGCGACGGAGCGGCGAACCGCTGCGCCGCACCGTCGATCTCGATCACCCCGCCGTCGGGCTGGATGATGCCCGACAGCAGCTTGCCGAGCGTGCTCTTCCCCGCCCCGTTCTCGCCGCACACCGCGTGGCAGCTCCCGGCCTGCACGTCGAACCCGACGTCGTGGAGGGCCACGACGCCGGGATAGCGTTTGGTGATGCCGGAAAAGCGGACCGCGGGGGCCACGCGCGCGTTACTTGGGGAGCGCGAGGTACTTCGGGTCGACGTCGGTGAAGCCCCAGCTCTTCAACTGGCGCGCCCACGTGCCGAGGTTGTCCTTGCTCACGCGCACGAGCTCCATGTTCACGTGCGCCGGCACGTCCTTCTTCGAGTAGACGTGGTCCATGATCGTCTTCACCGACACATAGCCCCAGTCGTACGTGGGCTGCGCGAGCAGCACGGGAGCCAGCCCCTTCTCCACATAGGCGAGCTCGGCGGGGAGCGCGTCCACCGACACGATCTTCACCTTGCCCGGATCGAGGTCCGTGAGCAGCGACGTCGTGAACAGCGGCCATCCGCCGATCATCGCCCATCCCTGGATGTCGGGATACGCGTTCTGCGCGCGCAGCACCTCGGCGGCGGCATCCTGCGGCGTCTCGGCGTGGTAGAACGTGTTGATCACCGTGATGCCCGGATATTTCGCGGCCGCTTCCTTCACGCCCTTCACGCGGTTCTGCAGGTTGGGCGCGTTCTGATTGCCGGCGAGGATGGCGATCTTCCCCTTGCCGTTCATCTGCGTGGCGAGCTCGTCCATCACCTGCTTGCCGATCGCGATGTCGTCGCCGCCGTAGAACGAGAAGCGCTTCGACAGGGGTGCGTCGCTGTCGAACATCATCACGGGGATGCCCCGCGCCACGGCTTCGTCGATGGCGCCCGTCACCTTGCCGGCGTCACTCGTGGAGATGAGCAGCGCGTTCGTCCCCTCGTTCACCGCCTCGGCGATGCGCTGCGCCTGCACCGTGGCATCTTCGTTGGGCGGCGTGCGCCAGTCGATCTTGATGGCGACACCCATCGACTTGCTCAACTCCGCAGCGGCCGCTTCGGCGCCCGTACGCGCCGAGAGGAACACGGGGTTCGTGGAGCTCTTGGCGATGAGCGTGATCGTGAACGTCTTGCCGTCGGCCGCCGCGGCGGACGTGTCCTTGCCGCCGCCGCAGGCCGTGACGGCCGCGAGCGTGAGAGCGAGCGGAACGACGCGCGTGATGAACTGGGACATGCGCACTCCGGTTGTGAACGAGGTCAGGGTGCTGCGGAAGGCTTGGCGACGGCGTTCTTCGCGGCGCGCCGTGCGAGCCACTGCGTGCCGCGCTGGTCGAATACCACGGCCAGCACCATCGCGCCGCCGATGATGATCCATTCGTAGTTCTGGTCGAGATGCAGCGTGCGGATCCCCTGGCGGATCATCACGATCAACAAGGCGCCGAGCGTGGCGCTGAGCGCGCTCCCCTTGCCCCCGGAGAGACTCGCCCCGCCCACCACCGCCGACGCCACCACATACAGCTCGTAGCCGTTGGCGTCCGACGACGTGGCGCTCCCATAGAACGCCGCCCCCATGAACGCGGCCAGCCCCGCACCAAGGCTCGAGAGGATGTACACGCCAAGCCGGATGCGCCCCACGTGCAATCCGGCGAACCGGCTCGCCTCGGGGTTGCCGCCCACGGCGAACACGTGCCGCCCCATCACCGTGCGGGCGAGGTACACCGTGCCAAGGGCCGTCACGGCGAGCATCACGAGCAGCGGCACCGGGTACAGCGCCGTGCCGAGCCCCAACGGCGCCTTGGCGACCGCCGTGAGCGCACCGGGAACGAGGATGCTCTCGGCCTTGCTCGTCACGAACGCGAGACCGCGCAGCATCCACATGGTGCCGAGCGTGATGATGAACGGATGCACGTCGAGCCCCACCACCATGATGCCGTTGGCGATGCCGCAGGCGAGGCTCACGGCGAGGCAGGTCGCGAGGCCGAGCAGCACGGCCACGGCGGGATCGAGCGGCGCAGCCGCGCGCAGCACCATCGCCATCGTGACGCCAGCGAGCGCGTAGACGGCGCCCACCGAGAGATCGATGCCGCCGGAGATGATGACGATGGTCGCGCCGACGCCCATGATCGCGAAGCCGCTCGCGTCCGTCGCCATCTGGATGAGCGTGTGCGGATTCAGGAAATTGTTGATCCGTGCCCCGCTGAGCGCGTCGGTGTGCGAGCCGGAGGCGAAGGTGAGCCCGGCGCCGAGCACCGCCAGCACGACGATGAGGCCGAGCTGCGGAGAGCGCGTGATCGCGGCCATCAGGCTGCGGGAGGGAGCGGTCGGCGGGGGGCTGGTCACGACGCGGCGGCGATCCGGACAGGGGTGGGCACGCGAGGGAAAAGCTACGGGCGGGGATGGTGGTGTCAACGCGCGCGACGGGCCCGCCGCGCGGCAACTACTACTGACGTTGACGGTTAACCGTTAACCGTTAACGGTTCACCGTACACCCGCAGTTGCGTTTCGTCGTTCCCGTACCCTGCCGAGGCCCACGAATGCGCGTCCATCAACTGAAGTCCAACGCGGGCGGAAAACTCGCTGCTCAGCGCGCCGCCACGGCCAAGCTCGCCTTGGAAGCGGCCGTCGCTGAAAGGCCCGCGCCCGTACCCCGCGCGCAGCGCATGACCTTCGGCGTGCTCGTCGGGAACCGCGGGTTCTTCCCCGCCCACCTCGCCCGCACCGGACGGGACGAGATGCTCGCCGCGCTCAAGGCCGAGGGGTATGGCGCCGTAGCGCTCGGACTCAACGACGCGCGCCACGGCGCCGTCGAGAGCCGCGACGAGTCCAAGGCCTGCGCCGCCCTTTTCAAAAAGCACGCCGACACCATCGCCGGCATCATCGTCACCCTCCCGAACTTCGGCGACGAGCGCGCCGTGGCCGAGACCATCCGCATGGCCACCCTCGGCGTGCCGGTGCTCGTGCACGCCACAAGCGACGACCCCGCCAAGATGGGACTCGATTTCCGCCGCGAT
The DNA here is from genome assembly GCA_903876745.1 of uncultured Gemmatimonadota bacterium. GTDB lineage: Bacteria > Gemmatimonadota > Gemmatimonadetes > Gemmatimonadales > Gemmatimonadaceae > Fen-1231. The sequence continues at coordinate 2,135 of CAIRBD010000817.1, read as the reverse complement.
GCATTCTGCGGCAAGATGTCGGTGTGCAACGTGCTCACGCAGTACGGCATCCCCTACACGCTCACGTCCGTACACACGCAGCGACCGGAGAGCGAGGGCTTTCACGAGGACCTCCGCCGTTTCGCCGCGACCTGCCGTGTAGTGCGGGGGCTCCGCACCGCGCGCATCGGCGCCATCGGCGCGCGCCCGGCGGCGTTCAAGACGGTGCGCTACAGTGAGAAACTCCTCGAGGCCTCGGGCATCGCCGTGGAGACGGTGGACCTGTCCGAGATCCTCGGCCGCATCCACAAACTGCCCGACACCGACCGTGCCGTGAAACGGAAGCTCGAGGCGATGCGCGCGTACGTGGACGCCGACGAGGTGCCCGCCGCGGCGCTCATCAAGATGGCCAAGCTCGGACTCGTGATCGACCGCTGGATGAAGGAAGCCGACGTGACCGTGAGCGCCGTGCAGTGCTGGACGGCGCTCGAGGAGTTCTTCGGCGTGGTGCCCTGCACCATCATGAGCATGATGAGCGACGCCAACCTGCCGAGCGCCTGCGAGGTGGACGTGTGCGGCACGGTGAGCATGCACGCGCTCACGCTCGCCTCGCAGACGCCCGCCGCGCTGCTCGACTGGAACAACAACTACGGCGACGATCCGGACAAAGCGGTCTGTTTTCACTGCAGCAACCTGCCCACGTCGTTCTTCGATACGGCGGCGATGGACTACCAGGCGATCATCGCCGGCACGGTGGGCCGGGAGAACACGTGGGGCACCGTCACCGGCAAGGTGCGGGCCGGCGCGATGAGCTTCGCGCGCTTCTCCACCGACGAGCGCAACGGACGCATCCGCGGCTACGTGGGCGAAGGCGCCTTCACCAAGGATCCGCTCATCACCTTCGGCGGCGCCGGCGTGGTGCACATCCCGCGCCTTCAGGAACTGTTGCGCCACATCTGCACGCACGGGTTCGAGCATCACGTGGCGAGTACCTTCGGGAATGTGTCGGCGGCCGTGCACGAGGCCACCACGAAGTACCTCGGCTGGGACGTGCACCAGCACTGACCGTTCCAGTCGCGCACCTCCACTGCCGCCACCGCCTCCCCGCCCGGATCCATCAATGCCCATCGTCGCCGGCGTAGACTTCGGCACCCAGAGCGTTCGCGTCGCCATCGTCGACAGCCGCGACGGCCCCCTCGGGAGCGGCGTCGCCGAATACCCGGTGGTGCGTTCGGCGAGCGACCCCGACTTCGCCACGCAGTCGCACGCCTCGCACCTCGGCGCGCTCGTGGAGGCCACGCGCCTCGCCCTCGCGAATGCGAAGGTGAACGGCACCGACGTGCTCGCCATCGCGCTCGACACCACGGGTTCGACGGTGGTGCCCGTGAGCAACGGGCTCGTGCCGCTCGACGACTACTACCTCTGGTGCGACCACCGCGCCAAGGACGAAGCGCAGCGCATCACCGAGGTGGCGCACGATTTCAAGCTCCCCGCCATCGACCGCTGCGGTGGCGTGTACTCGTCGGAGTGGGGGTTCGCCAAGCTCCTGCATTGGCTGCGGCACAATCCGGCACGGCGCGGCGAGTTCGTGAGCGCCTTCGAGCATTGCGATCTCATCGCCGCCGTGCTCTGCGGCATCACCGACCCCGCAGACGTGCCGCGGTCCGTGTGCGCGATGGGGCACAAGTGGCTCTGGCACCCCGAGTCCGGCGGACTCCCGAGCGAAGAGTTCCTCGTCGCGGTGGATGAGCGCCTTCGCGGCGTGCGGGCGCAGCTCAGCGGCCGCTACCTCACATCGGATCACCTCGCCGGCCGGCTCTCCTCCGAGTGGGCGGCGACGCTCGGCCTCTCGGCAGGCATCCCGGTGCCGGTCGGCGCCTTCGACGCGCACTGGGACGCCATCGGCGCCGGCATCGCCGAGGGCGACGTGGTGAATGTGGTCGGTACGGCGAGCTGCATCATGGCCATCGCGCGCACCGCCGAGAACGTGCCCGGCGTGTGCGGCGTCGTGAACGGCTCCATCCATCCCGACTACGTGGGGATCGAGGCCGGGCTCTCGGCGATGGGCGACCTGTTCGAGGTGATCGCGAAGCGCGCAGGCAGCACGGTGCCCGCGCTGAGCGTGGGGCTCGACCAGCATCGCGCCGGCCAGACCG
>CAIRBD010000816.1 GCA_903876745.1 uncultured Gemmatimonadota bacterium | reverse complement strand
GCCGGGTGGAACGGCATCAGCTATCGCGTCACGCAGTCGGGCAGCGATGCCGTCGCCGCGGCGAAGGCGCCGGCGCTGCTCATGCAGATCGACCTGCAGCTGCCGATGGTGGTCGACAGCATCATCCAAGGCGGCCGCGCGCTGAAATGGACGCGCGACAGCAACGCCGTGTTCGTCACGATGCCCGCCGCGCCGCGCGTGGGAGAGCAGGGCACCGTCGCCGTGTATTACCACGGCAAGCCCGCCGCCGCCAAGCGTCCTCCCTGGGACGGCGGCTACATTTGGCGGCGCGACACGCTCGGCAATCGGTGGGTCGCAACGGCCAACGAAGGGCTCGGCGCGAGCGTCTGGTGGCCCAACAAGGATTACCTCGCCGACGAACCCGACAGCCAGCGCGTGGCCATCACCGTGCCCGACCCGATGGTGGACGTGTCGAACGGCCGCCTCCGCAGCACCACGAAGAACGCCGACGGCACGACGACCTTCGAGTGGTTCGTCGCCGAGCCGATCAACAACTACGACGTGTCGGTGAACGCGGGCACGTACGCGCAGTGGACGGAGATCTACGCCGGCGAAGCGGGGGCTCTCTCGATGGACTTCTGGCCCCTCGCCGTGCATCTCGACGCCGCCAAGCGCCAATGGCCGCAGGCGCGCAGCATGATGGCGTGCTTCGAACACTGGTTCGGCCCGTACCCATGGTACAAGGACGGGTACAAGCTCGTCGAAGCGCCGCACCTCGGCATGGAGCACCAGAGCGCCGTCGCCTACGGCAACGGCTTTCAGAACGGCTACCTCGGCCGCGATCTCTCCAAGACCGGCCACGGCATGCAGTGGGACTTCATCATCGTGCACGAGAGTGCGCACGAGTGGTGGGGCAACAACATCACCGTGAAGGACGGCGCCGACATGTGGGTGCACGAGGGGTTCGCGAATTATTCCGAGAACCTCTACACCGAGTGCCAGACGGGCGACAAGAAGGCCGGTGCCGAATATGTGATCGGCACGCGCGTCCTCGTCCGGAACGACGGTCCGGTGATCGGCACGTACGGCGTCAACGACGAGGGGAGTGGCGACCGGTACTACAAAGGCGGCAACATGCTGCACACCATCCGCCAGATCGTGAACGACGACGAACGGTGGCGCATGGTCCTGCGCGGACTCAACAGCACCTTCCGCCACCAGACCGTGACGACCGCGCAGATCGAGACCTACATCAGCGAGCAGACGGGCGTGTCGCTCGGAAAGGTGTTCGACCAGTACCTGCGCAGCACGAAGATCCCGTCGCTGGAGTTGTCGCTGACCGGCGGGTCGCTCTCGTACCGGTGGGCGAACGTCGTGCCGGGGTTCGACATGCCGGTGCGCGTGACGCTCCCGGGGAAGGGGACCGTGCTGTTGCATCCGACGGCAACGGTCAAGACCGAGGCGACCACGGCGAGCGTGCTTGACCAGGTCGTCGTCGACGAGAACTTCTATATCACGGTCAAGAAGGGCTGAGGGCGGCCCCGCCCGCACGACCTTCGAATCAACGCGTTCAGTCCCCAATCGAGTGATCCCGATGCCGAAGACCGCCGCGCTGCTG
>CAIRBD010000815.1 GCA_903876745.1 uncultured Gemmatimonadota bacterium | reverse complement strand
GCCCTATATTAACTGCGTGGCGTGGCACAGCGCTGGCGCCCCTGCCGAAGGAGATCATCGTGAGCACCGTCAATCAGCCCGAAGTCGCCGTCATTGTCACTGCCGCTGCGGCCGTCGAAGTGATGAAATTCATGAGCGCCGAAGGCGTGTCGCCGGACGTCGGCGGCCTTCGCGTGGCCGTCCAGCCGGGCGGATGCTCGGGATTCAAGTACAGCCTGTTGATCGAGGACCAGGCCGCTGAGGACGATTCGATCGTCGCGCAGGACGGCTTCCGCCTGTTCGTGGACCCGTTCTCGATGCAGTATCTGGGCGGCGTGACCATCGACTACACGACGTCCATGCAGGGGTCGGGCTTCACGTTCAAGAACCCGAACGCGACCGGCAGCTGCGGCTGCGGCAGCTCGTTCAACGCGTGATCGCTGCGGCGGCCGTCGTCGCACCGCACGGCGACGGCCGCTTCCCGTAGATCGAACGAGGCCCGCGACTCCCGAGTGGATCGCGGGCCATTGCTTACCCTCCGATGTCCCATACTGAACTCGAGAAGATCCCCGTCGTCGTCGTCGACGACCACGCGCAGATCGCCCGCCTCGTCGCGGAGCGCATCGCCACGCTGATCCGTGAGCGGCAGGCCGACGGCCGCCGCGCCGTGCTCGGCCTCGCCACCGGTTCGACGCCGATCGGCGTGTACCGCGAACTCATCCGCATGCACCGCACGGAGGGGCTGAGCTTTCGCAATGTCGTGACGTTCAATCTCGACGAGTACTGGCCGATGCCGCCGACGAGCATGCACTCCTACCATCGCTTCATGTGGGAGAATCTCTTCGCGCACGTCGACATCGACGCCGCCAACGTCCACATCCCCGACGGCACCTTGCCCCATGCGTCGATCGACGCGTGGTGCGCGGCGTACGAGCAGGCGATCCACGACGCGGGCGGCATCGACTTCCAGCTGCTCGGCATCGGCAAGACGGGGCACATCGGCTTCAACGAACCGGGGTCGGGCGCGCAGAGCCGCACGCGCTCCGTGCATCTCGACAACGTGACGCGCCGCGACGCCGCCGCGGATTTCTTCGGCGAGGAGCACGTGCCGAAGGAAGCCATCACGATGGGCGTGGCGACGATCCTCGCAGCCCGCGAGGTGGCCATCCTCGCGACTGGCGAGCACAAGTCGCGCATCGTGCAGCGCGCCGTGGAGGGCGACATCAGCGTGGAAGTGGCGGCGACCTTCCTGCAGCGCCACCCCAACACGCGATTCTACGTGGACGCGGCGGCCGCCGCCGATCTCACGCGCATCGCCACGCCGTGGCTGCTCGACGAGGTGACGTGGACCCCCGCCCTGTCGCTGCGCGCCGTGGTGTGGCTGTCGATGAAGACCGGCAAGGCCATCCTCAAGCTCACGCAGAACGACTACGCCGACCACCAGCTCTCGTCGCTCGTCGCGCGCTACGGGACGCCGGGCGCCGTGAACGGCGAGGTGTTCAACACGCTGGGCGGCAAGATCCGCGGCAAATCGAAACTCCCGCGCAACAAACGCGTGCTGGTGTTCTCGCCGCATCCCGACG
>CAIRBD010000814.1 GCA_903876745.1 uncultured Gemmatimonadota bacterium | reverse complement strand
GGTAGACATCAGCTCCCCTTCTTCTGCGTGGCGTGCCATGCGGCGAGGACTTCGGCCTCGCGCGTCATCGCGAGCCCGTTGATCTCACCGTTGAGCGTCGCGGCTTGTTCCTTGGCCGTGCGCGTGCGGTGCCAGTCGAGTGTGTCCTTGGCGGTCACGGCGAGCGGGCGGAACGTGAGCCCCTTGGCGAGCGCTTTGCTCGCGTTGCGTCGCTGATAGCCGGCTGTGGCGCCGTACGGCGGCTGCCACACCGTCATGTGCCGCCACGGACGCACGCCCTGTTCCTTGAGGAACTCCCACGGCACCCACGTGAACTGCGCGCCGGCGGTCGTGATGGCCTTCACGCCATACAGCATCTCCGCCACGGTGAGCGGCTTGTCGGGGCCGATCGCGTTGTACAGCCCGAACTCGCGCGCCTCCGCCATGCGCACCATCCACTCGGCGAGATCGCGCGAGTCGATGAACTGGCACGGGTCGTCCGGCTTGTCGGGCGCGAGTACCTCGCCGCCCGCGTCGATGCGCGCCGGCCAGTACGTGAAGCGATCCGTGCGGTCGAGCGGCCCCACGATGAGGCACGGCCGGATGATGGTGTGCATGCCCGGATAGAGCTTGGCTACTTCCTGCTCGGCGCGCACCTTGAGCGGGCCGTAGTACTGCGTCGCGTGCGCCGGGTCGAGCGTATACGGGTCGAGACCGTCGGGCATGGCGTGCACCGGACTGTTCTCGTCGAGCCCGATGATGCTCTGGTCGCTGTACGTGGACGTCGTGGAGATGAAGATGTAGTGCTTCACGTTGCCGGCGAGATACTTCGCGGCGTTGCGTACCCAGGCGGGGAGCGTGGTGGGATTGTCGAGCACCACGTCGAACTTCTTCCCCTCGAGCGCGCTCGTGTCGCCGTTGAGATCGCCGACGAGCTCTTCGTGCACTTTCCCCTTGAAGAAGTCGGGGCGGGTCTTGTTGCGGTTGAAGAGCGTCACGCGGTGACCGCGCGCGAGCGCGTATTCCACCTGTTCGGGGCCGGTGAACCCCGTGCCGCCGAGGATGAGGATGTTCAGCGGCGTCGGAGCGCGGTCGATGCGTTTCGGCACCGGTCTCGCGCTCGGCGAAGCGCCAAGCGTCGCGGCGGGAACGCCGGTGAGTCCGAGCGCGGCACCGGCCGCCGACAGTGACTTGATGAACGTGCGGCGATCAGGAGGCATGCGGCGCCGAGGCTGAGGAGGAATGCGCCGGTAAACATGCGCTCGGATGCGCTCCCCGCACTAGGGCGCCGACCTGCCGAGTTTACGGTAGCGTGGACGCCTTGGCCGGGTCGTTTCGGAGCCAAACGAAGTTCGTCATTCGCTGCTCTTCGATGGACGCGACGTTCACCCACCACCCCCACCCGTGCTTCAGGGAGTTGGTGCCGATCACGTGGTCGATGATCACGATGCTCGGCGACACCTCGCTGAACATCGTCCGCACGTGCACCGCCGTGATGTTGGGCACCTGCGGCACCATCTTCGACAGTTCGAGGTCGGCCATGTGGATCTGGTACGTGACCGCGTCGAGGTAGATCGTGCCGTTCACGTCGGGATACTTGATCTGGTCGTCGGCGCGAAAGTCGATGCGGATGAACTTCCCCGCCGCCGAGGAATCAACGCCGGCGTACTGGAAGCACTGGTTGTTGAGGAATTGGATTCCCGCAAAGTCGCGCAGCTCGGGCAGGTGCATCATGTACCCACGGCGATCCCGCTCCACCACCGCCCCCATCTGGTATTCCCAGCCGTGCAGATCGCTGCGCATGTTCACCGTGTCGATCTCGGCTTCGCTGCGCGAACTGTCGGCCTTCACCATCCGGTGCACACGCTCCACCCGGTGCGTGAACGGGAACGAATCGGCGAGCAGCTGATAGTGCTCGGCGTTCATCCGGATCTGCTGCACGAGCGCCGCGAAATCGGGTTGCGTCGTGGGGTCGGGGCGCCCGGGGTTGGTGCATACCGGCTTGGCGAGCACTTTCACCGCTGCGAGCGTCACGGAGATGCGCGCCAGTGTGATCTTCACGCGAACGGCCGTGCCGTCTTCGCGGACCTCGGCGGCAGCATCAGCCGGGGTGTAGCCAAGGTGCGTGACGTGCAGCCGGTACGTGCCGGCGGGGAGCCCGCGGAACGCGAACACGCCCCCCTGCGACGTGAACGTCTGGCGCCCCGCGCTCACGACGCTGACCATCGCATGTTCGAGCGGCTGGCCGCTCTCGCGGCTCACCACATCGCCGATGAGCAGGCCACCCTGCTGCGCGTGCGCAACGCGGAGGGAGACGAGGAGCAGAACGGCAGCGGCGAGAGACTTCATGGAATGGGAAGATAGCGGCGGCAGACGGTGCGTGAGTCCAGCCATTCTCCACCCTGAATCCAGCGTCGGGTTCCGCGGGCGCGCTAGATTTCGCACTCGGCCTCGACCCACCCCCTCAGGCGGACCATCATGGACGTGCGCGACAGCAACGGAAACATCCTCGCCCAGGGCGACTCCGTGATGGTCATCAAGGACCTCAAGGTGAAGGGATTCCCCGTCACCCTGAAGCGCGGCACCGTGATCAAGAACATCCGCCTCACGGGCGACGCCGACACCATCGAGTGCAACGCGGAGAAGGTGAAGGGGCTCGTGCTCCGGACGGAGTTCCTCAAGAAGGCGTGAGTGGGAGTGTGGCGGCCGACCCGGGCATCGACGTGACGGCCTCCACGTTCGGCGTCTACGAGTTTTAGCCCCACGGACGCCGCGTCCAGCGCCGTCACGTAGCGGCCGAGTTACGTAACCGCTCAGACGGTAGTAAGTTACCCTCCGCCATGCGCTCCCGCGTCCGCCGC
>CAIRBD010000813.1 GCA_903876745.1 uncultured Gemmatimonadota bacterium | reverse complement strand
TCACCGACACCACTTCGAAGGTCTTCACGTTCCCGGTGGCGCCTGGCCTTCGGCTCGCGGATGTGGCCGCGCAGTTCGTGCTCGAAGCCGACGACCGAATCCAGGTTCGAGGCGCGCCGGGATTCCGGGCGCAGCGGGTGGTCTCGGTGAGCGGCATGTTCACCTACCCGGGGGACTATGCCATCACGGCGAGCAGCGAGCGCGTCGCGGACATCGTCGCCCGTGCGGGGGGCACACTGCCTGTCGCGTATCGCGGCAGCTTCAAGCTCACCCGTGGCGGCAAGGTGGTGGGCATCGACTTCAATCGGGCGATGCGCGGCAACAAGGACCACAACATCCTGCTGCAGGCCGGCGATCAGTTGTCGATCGCCGAGGACCCGCGCACGGTGTTCGTGACGGGTGCGGTGAACCGGCCATCGTTGGTTGTGTATGAGCCGGGGTTGTCGGTGCTCGACTACATCGAACTCGCCGGCGGGCCGACCGATAAGGGATTGGCCAAACACGCGGTGGTGGACTACCTGTCGGGCTTCTCGCGTCGGGTCCGTGCGTTTGCGGGCGTCGTGTTGGTGAACCCGGCGGTTGAAAGCGGTGCCGTGATCACCGTGCCCCCCAAGCCTGAAGACAAGGACAACTCGGCTGAATCGTGGGCCCGAGTGCTCGGCGCGTCGTCGGCGATCGCGTCGTTGATCCTCGCCATCGCCGCGATCAAGAAACTGTAGCCGCCGTCATGTCTGCACGCGCGTGACCTCCTCACTGCTCTGTGCCGTAGCGGCGGCGGCGGCGAACATCGCCGGCGCCGCCGCTGTCGTTACGCGCCGCTCCTGGAGCCGCGCGACGCTCGAGTTGCTCATCGCGCTTTCCGCCGGCTTCCTGGTTTCGGTCGCACTGGCGGACATCACCCCCGAAGCGATCGCGCGGGGCGGGGAGCGCGCGGGAGCGGTCATCCTCGCCGGGTTCGTGCTCGTGCACCTCACGCAGCACGCGCTCGTTCGCCATTTCCACTTCGGCGAGGAGACGCATCCGGTGTCGCAGCAGGTGGGCGCGTCCGCGCTCGTTGGGCTGCTCCTGCACACCTTCGTGGACGGCGTCGCCATCGCGAGCGCCTTCGCGGTCAGCACCACGCTGGGGATGTTCGTATTCACGGCCATCGTGCTGCACAAGCTGCCCGAGGGGCTGGCCATCTCGTCGCTCTTCCTCGCCGCGGGCTACACGCGGCTCGCGGCGCTCGGCGCGGGCACGGCGCTGGGGCTCGCGACGATACTCGGCGTGCTCGCCACGAACGCCATCGCGCCGCTCGCTGAATACGGGCTCGCGCTTTCTGCGGGGGTGACGCTTTACGTGGCGGGGTCGAACCTCATCCCGGAGTTCCAGGGGAAGCCGGGGTGGCGGCACAATGTGGCGTTCTTCGGGGGGTGCGTGCTGTACTTCGGGGCGAGGGCCGTTGTTCGGTGGTGAGTTGTAGGGCGGGGAACTGCACAGCTACCGCGGAGACGCGGAGGGCGCGGAGGAATGCAGCTCCTGTCGCGGGCGCCACCGCCTCAGAGCTTCAGAGCGAGACGGAGGATTCGCGGATCCGTAGGCGCCAACCGCTGGAAGCCGAAATCCAGTCCGAGGCACCACTCCATCAGATTCGCGTTCGCAGGGTCCACCGCCAGAAGCGGCCCAGCGGTCGAATGACTGAGGTCTCGGGCAGTACGGATGGCGGACGCGACAAGGCGCCGGCCGTGCTCTTGGCCCTGGTGCTGCACGGCGACTCCCATACGTCCGAGCAGCCAGCCGCCCATCGTGTTGTGGGGCGCCATGACGCCGATGGCCTCCATGATCGCCGGCGAAAGCCGCACGCTGACCGGCGACAGCGTGACGAAACCTAGGATGCATTCTTCCCGCGTGGCCGCTGCACTGTCTTCAACGACCCACACCGCCGCAAGGCGCGCGGCCTGCTCCGTGTGCGCGCCCTCGCGGAGGTACTTGTCGATGTCTGCGGCGCCGGGACGCGTACCACCGAAAAAGGCATCCACGGGGTG
>CAIRBD010000812.1 GCA_903876745.1 uncultured Gemmatimonadota bacterium | reverse complement strand
CGGGGCGGGGGATGCCGCTCGCCCGTGGCCCGGCGGCGTGGGCCGACGTATATCCGCCCGCGCTGACCGGACTTCGCGGTTCGCACGTCGGCTCGTTCGAAACGCTGCATGCCCTCAGGGACGGCAGCTTCTGGAAGGGCCGGAAGGCGCCCGCACCGACCTATGAGGAGTACGACCTCATCGTCGTGGGCGCCGGCATCAGTGGGCTTGCGGCCGCGCACTATTTTCGGCAGGCCCGCCCCGACGCGCGCATCCTGATCCTCGACAACCACGACGATTTCGGCGGCCACGCCAAGCGCAACGAGTTCACGCACGAAGGGGAGACGCACGTCGGGTACGGCGGCACGCAGTCGATCGACAGCCCCGCGCCGTACAGCGACATCGCCAAGGCGCTGCTCGTCGATCTCGGCATCGACGTCGGCAGCTACGCGACTGTGTTGGAACGCGGACTCTACTCCTCGCTCGGCCTGAAGCCCGGATTCTTCTTCGACGAGGCGACGTACGGCGCCGACCGATTGGTCGTCGGCAACCCACGCGCCGCCGACCCCGCCGCGCTCGCGGCGGCACCCCTCAGCGACGCCGTGCGGCACGACCTCGAACGCCTGACGACGGAGCGGCTCGACGCATTCGCCGGCCTCTCGCTCGCCGAGAAGAAAGAAAGACTCGCGCGGATGAGTTATGCCACCTTCCTGACCGACGTGTGGCAGATGGACCCGATGGTCGTGCAGCTCTTCCAGCGCGTCACGCACCCGCTCTTCGGTGCGGGCGTCGACGTCGTCCCGGCGCAGGACGCGCACGGGCTCGGCCTCCCCGGTTTTCAGGGGATGGGACTCGACGACGTGACCGGGCCCGGGCAGAACTACGACTCGAGGAAGTCATCGGAGTCGGAGCCGTTCTATTTTCACTTCCCTGACGGCAACGCCTCGATCGCGCGTCTCCTCGTGCGAAGGCTGATCCCGTCCGCGATGCCCGGCACCACGGCGAGCGACGTGGTCACCGCGCGGGCGGATTACGCGCGACTCGATGACGCGGGGTCCCCCGTGCGGATCCGCCTGAGCAGTCCCGTGATGCGCGTGCGGCACCTCGGCACACCCACGGATGCGGCGCGCGTGGAAGTCGCGTATCTCGACAAGGGGACGCTGCGCTCTGCGACGGGCGCCGCCGTGATCCTCGCGTGCTGGCACCAGATCATCCCGCTGCTCTGTCCGGAACTGCCGGCCGCGCAAAAGGCGGCGATGACGTCCGCCACCAAAGTCCCGCTCGTGTATACGAACGTGCTCATCCGCGACTGGACGGCCTTCGAGCGACTGGGCGTGAACACCGTCACCACGCCGGGTCTCTGGCACGACGCCGTGTCGCTCGACATGCCCGTCAGCATCGGTGCGTATCGGCATCCGCGCCTGTCCAGTCAGCCGATCGTACTGCACTTGCCGAAGGCGCTGGCCAGCCCTGGGCTTCCGATCCGTCAGCAGCATTTCGCGGGGCGCGCCGAACTGTACGCGACGCCGTTCGCAACCATCGAGCGGCACATCCGCAGTGATCTGCAGCGTGTGCTCGGCGCCGGAGGCTTCGACGCGGCACGCGACATCCTCGGGATCACGGTGAATCGTTGGCCGCACGGATACGCGTATCAGTACAACTCGCTGTACGATGATTTCTGGCTGCAGGGCGGCGAGCAGCCCTGTGAGGTGGCGCGCCGTCCGTTCGGGCGCCTCGCCGTCGCCAACGCCGACGCGGGGGCGTACTCGTACACCGATGCCGCGATCGATCATGCGTATCGGGCGGTGCACGAGGTCCTCGGCTTTCGCTGACAGGGAAAACCCTATTGCGGGCGCCCCCGCGATTTCCTATCGTGACAGTGCAGGCTGAGGGCAGTGCCGCCACGTGTCTGAAGCGGGTCGGGCGAAGATCCCGATCTCCCCACGGAACCAGGGGACGAAGCGCCAGGGCCGCGAGCACCGACCCACTGCACACCCGCCCGCCTAGAACGCGGGCAAGCACCGTCGAGCGTGCGCAGCAAGGGCACCACCTCGATCGGGCGTCAACTCGGAAATCTGGAGCCGAAGTGCTCCAGCGGTACAGCCGCCATGATCCTCCGAGGATGATGCAGGACGCCGGGGCCAGGGAGTCGGCCCCGGCGTTTGGCGTTAAGGCCACAACAGTTAATGCGGGACGGAGCCGACAATAGAACGCAGCTAGGAGGCTCCCGTGCGTCGCCCAACGCCACGTTCTACCGCGCGTGATTTCCGCATCGACGAGATGTTCTTCTCGACGACCGATCGGCGAGGGGTCATCCTCGCCGGCAACGACGTGTTCGCGCGCGTGAGCGGCTACCCCCGCGACGAACTGATCGGTGCCCGGCACAACATCATCCGGCATCCGGATATGCCGCGGGCCGTGTTCCGGCTCGTCTGGGACTACCTGTTGCGCGGCCAGCCGGTGGCGGGGCTCGTGAAGAACATGGCGCAGGACGGGCAGTTCTACTGGGTCGTCGCGTTTCTGATGCCGGTGCCGGCGGGTTTCCTCTCCCTACGGTTCAAGCCGTCGAGCCCGTTCCTTGGCGTGGTGGAGGGGCTCTACCGCGATATGCTCGCGTGCGAGGGGGAGTGCGAGGCGCGCGGTGACGACGGGACCACGACGATGGATGCCAGTTCGGCGCTGCTCGTGCGGGCGCTGGCCGCCGCCGGGTTCGACGGCTACGACGCCTTCATGTGCACGCTGCTCCGCGAGGAACTCAAGTGCCGTGACGCGGGGATCGCCGACGTCGGCGGGCGACTGTTCCCGCGGACGCTCACGCTCGCCGATGACGGGGACGCCTGGGGGCCGGGGCTCCAACGCATCTTCGCGAGCAATCTGCGAGCCTACGAGCAGGCGAACGGGCTCTACGTACGGCTCGACGATTTCGCGGAACTCAGCGGACGGCTCGCCGGCAAGTCGGGCCGCGTGGTGGAGATGACCGACGAGTTCGGATTCATCGCCGTGAACGCCTCGCTCCGATCGCGCCGTCTCGGGCACGAGGGGCGGAGCCTGGGCGTACTCGCCGCGCACCTCGCCGGCGAGTCGAAGCGCACGCGCCTGCTGATGGCGGGGCTGTCCACGCAGATCGCCGGGATCTCCACGCGGCTCCGCGATGTGATGTTCCGGCTCGCCGCCGCGCGGTTGCAACTCGAGATGGTGCTCATGTTCGCGACGGAACTCGCGCAGGGCGGCGCCGAGAGCGATCCGCTCGCCGCCGACGCCGACGCGCGCCAGCGCCACGCCATGATCGGAGAGTTGCAGGGCGCGTTCGCCGACACGATCGAGTTCGCCGTGCGCTCGCTGCGCGACCTCGATCACGACCTCGCCACCCTCGGCGGCAACGCCGCCGAGCTGAAGCGCATCATCCATACGCTGCAGTTCGTGCAGATGGGCGGTCTCATCGAGGCGAACCGACTGCAGCACGCGCGCTCGTTCTCGGCGATGTTCGCTGATCTGCGCGATCGCATCGAGCGGACCAAAGTGGAGCTGCTCGACCTCAATGCCATCAGTGCGCGCCTGGGCCTCCTCGCGGGCGAGGCCCCGCGCGCGGCGGAACACATCGCCGCCGACGTGGAGGAGATGCGACGCGCCGTCGCTTCGCTCGCCGGCGTTCGGCGGCGCGTCCCCGGGGGCGGCGCCGCGCAGGGGCTCGATGGCGTCGAGGGCACTTCGATGTTCGGGATCCACGAGGAGCGTTACGCGGCCGCCGGGGCCTGCGTAGATTACGGGCACGCGTCCTCGTAGCTCAGTTGGATAGAGCAAGCGTTTCCTAAACGCTAGGTCGGCGGTTCGACTCCGCCCGGGGACATCGTCTTTGCCCGGAGCTCTTCCGAATGTTCAGCTTGCGCCCGCTCCTGATGGTTGCCGCACTCGCCGCCGTGCAGAACGGCCGATGGAAGGACATCGGAACCACCTCCACCGGCAACCCGGTGCAGATCGATCCGAAGAGCGTCAAAACCAAGGACGGCATCGTCACCGCGTCGTTCCGCATCCCGTACGTGACGCCGGTCGACTACCCGCAAGGGAAGGTCACCGTCGTCCGCGCCGTCGGCATGTTCAAGTGTGACGCCCGCACCGTCGCCGTGAAGGAGTCCACGAGCTACATCGACGAGAAGGCCGGTACGATCGCGACCCACAGCGTACCAAAGATCCCCGGCTTCGGCCCGAGCTTCTCGAGCACCTTCTCCGGCGTGGCGCTCGACTACCTCTGTCCGAAAAAGTAGCGCCGCGACGGGGAAGTCCCCCGACTTGACATACCCCATGGGGGTATTAGCCTCCAGTATACCCTGGAGGGGTACATGACGCTCGACAAATGGATCGTCCTCGCCGTCGGCATCGGCGCCATCGCCTGGCTGAACTGGCATTTCTTCAAGTCCGTCGGCCGCAAAGACGGGGACAAGTAGCGTGGCCCGCGCGATGCTCCCCGTGATGGGGGCTGCGCCGCAGCCGCCCGAACCGCCGCGCGTGGTCGTGTCCGCGCCCGGTGATCAGACCGTGAACCTCGCCGTCACCGGCTTGCACTGCGCCGCGTGTGTGGGGCGCGTGCAGGTGGCTCTCGAGAAGTCGCCCGGCGTCAAGCAGGCCGTCGTGAACCTGATGACCAATACGGCCACGGTCTCGTTCGATCCCGGCACCGTCACGCCACAACGCCTCGTCGAGACGATCGTCGAGGCCGGCTACGGCGCCGAGATCCCGCCCGCCGATCAGAGCGCCACCGAGGAACAGGACCGGCAGGACGCCGCGCGCACGGCCGAGTATCACGACTACCTGCGCAAGGGCGTGTCGAGTCTCGCCGTCGGCGTCGCGATGATGGCCGTCATGGCGCTGCCGATGCATCGCACGATGTCGTGGACGTGGCTCCCCGGGCTGATGCTCGCCGTCACGACCGCGGTGATGGCGTGGGCGGGCCGCCACTTCTACACGCGCGCCGTGATGGCCTTCCGCCACCACTCGGCAGACATGAATACGCTGATCAGTGTCGGCACCGGCGCGGCGTACCTCTATTCGCTCGTGGCGACCGTCGCCCCGCAGCTCTTCACGCGGCATGGCGTGGCCCCCGACCTCTACTACGAAGCGGTCGTCGTCATCATCGCGCTGATCCTCATCGGCAACGCATTGGAGGCGCGCGCCAAGGGCGCGACTGCCGGCGCGGTGCGCCGGCTGCTCGACCTGCAGCCCAAGAGCGCGCGCGTGCTGCGCCACGGCGCCGAAGTCGACGTTCCGGTGGAGCAGGTCGCGCGCGGCGAGGAGATCGTCGTGCGGCCCGGCGAACGGATCCCCGTCGACGGCGCCGTCACGAGCGGCGCGAGCGCCGTCGATGAATCGATGCTCACCGGCGAGCCGATGCCCGTCGCCAAGGCGGCGGGCGATCGCGTCGTCGGCGGCACCATCAACGGGCGCGGGAGCTTTCAGTTCCGCGCCACCACGCTCGGCGCCGAGAGCACACTCGCGCGCATCGTGAAGATGATGAAGGACGCACAGGGCACGCGCGCGCCCATCCAGCGCGTGGCCGATCGCATCAGCGCCGTCTTCGTTCCGGTGGTGCTGTCGATCGCGCTCGCGACCTTCGTGGCCTGGTACCTCGCCATGGGAAGCGACGGCCTCGTGCGCGCCATCGCCGCCGGCGTGACGGTGCTCATCATCGCCTGCCCCTGCGCGATGGGGCTCGCCGTGCCGACCGCGGTGATGGTCGCGACGGGACGCGGTGCCGAACTCGGCGTGCTCATCAAGGGCGGCGCGGCGCTCGAGCGAGCGGGCGAACTCACGACGATCGTGCTCGACAAGACCGGCACGGTCACCGAGGGAAAGCCGGTCGTCACCGACGTGCGGCTCGCGCCGGGCGCTACCGTGGATGAACCCACGATGCTTGCGCTCGCTGCGGCGCTCGAGAGTCGTTCCGAACACCCGATCGCGGCCGCCATCATGCAGCGGGCGCCGAAAGGCCCGAAGGTGAACTCCTTCGAAGCGGTGGCGGGGCAGGGGGCGATCGGCGTCGTCGATGGCCGCTCCGTGTGCGTCGGGAACGCCGCGCTCATGGCCGACTGGTCGGTGGATGTGTCGAAACTCGCCGCCGAGTCCGACGCGCTCGCGGCGGAGGCCAAGACGGTCGTCTTCGTCGCCATCGACGCGAAGCTCGCCGGTGTCCTCGCGATCGCCGATCCCATCAAGGCCACGTCACGCGAAGCCGTGCAGCGGTTCCTCGCGATGGGGCTCGACGTCGTGCTGCTCACGGGCGATCAGCCGCGAGCCGCCGCCGCCATCGCGCGCGCCTCGGGCATCAGCACCGTGATCGCCGGCGTGCTCCCCGAGGGAAAGCGCGACGCCATCCAGCGGCTCCAGCAACAGGGCAAGGTCGTCGCCATGATCGGTGACGGGATCAATGACGCACCCGCGCTCGCGCAGGCGGACGTGGGCATCGCCGTCGGCACCGGCACCGACGTCGCGATCGAAGCCAGCGACGTCACGCTGATGCGCGGCGACCTGCGCGCCGCGGCCGACGCCATCGGCCTCGCCCGTGCGACCATGGCGACGATGCGCCAGAACCTGTTCTGGGCGTTCGCGTACAACACCATCGGCATCCCCGTCGCCGCCGGCGTGCTGTATCCGGCGTTCGGTATCGCGCTCAATCCCATGATCGCGAGCGCGGCGATGGCGATGAGCAGCGTGAGCGTGATCACCAACAGCCTGCGGCTCCGCCGCTACCGGCCCTCATGACCACGAAGCGGACCAACGCCGCGACGGCTCCCACCCCCGCTACTTTGCCGCGTAAAGCACACGGCGTCGACGCGGGGGGCAAGGCGCGGAATCTGGCGCGCCTCAAGCGCATCGAAGGACAGCTGCGCGGCATCCAGAAGATGGTCGAGGAGGACCGGTACTGCGCCGACATCCTCACCCAGATCTCCGCCGCGCACGAAGCGTTGCGCGGTGTCGGGCGCGAGTTGATGAAGAATCACCTGAAGCACTGCGCGGCCGCCGCACTGAAGGGGACCGACGCGCAGGCCGAGGCGATGCACGAGGAACTCCTGGCGCTGATGTATCGGCACGCGCGCTGAGAGCGGGGGCACGACGACGGGCCTCGCCGATCCCCCCCGGCAGGCGTCGAATACGGCGGAAATCGACCCTCGACGACCTCCCAAACGGCCCCTCCCGCCATTAGCTTTCTCAGGTTCCATCGGACCGAGAACAGGTTGACCGGCCCGGAGGCTGGGCATGAGCCCGGCGGATTCACGTCCTCCCTGCATACCGAAATGACGAAGACTGGTACGGCGGCCCAGCCGCCCATGGACATCGACACCGATTCGGTGATCGACACGATCCGGATGAAGAGCCGCGAGATCACCATCGGACTGATCGTCCTGGCGGTGGCCGCCGTGCTGTTCTTCTGGTGGAAGACGACGAACGAGAAGACGGCGGCTCGCGCCGAGACGGTGCTGAACCAGGCCGAGAACTCGTTCTACGGCGGCAACGACGCGCTGGCCCAGACCGACCTGACGAAGCTCGTGAAGGGCTACGCGAACACGCCGGCCGGCATCCAGGGCTCGATGCTGCTGGCTCAGCTCGCGTACAAGGCCGGCAAGTTCGACGACGGGATCAAGGTGCTGACCGAGGCGCAGGGGCAAGGCGCGTCGCGGCACTTCAAGGCCTCGCTGGAGTCGCTGATCGCCGCCGGCTATGCCGACGCCAAGAAGTACGATGACGCCGTGAAGCACTTCAAGGCGGCCGCCGACGCGGCCGAGTTCGCCGCCGAGAAGGACCTGTTCATGGCCGACGCGGCCCGCACGATGGTGCTCGCGGGCAAGAAGGACGACGCGTTGAAGGTGTGGCAGGGGCTTTCGGAGAAGCTCGAGTCGCCGGTGTTGGCCGAGGCCAAGCTGCGCGTCGGCGAGCTGACGGTGACGCCGGCGAAGTAGGTCCGACCGTCCTGAAGATTTGTAGGCGGCCGGCTGGTTCACGTTCATCGTGAGCCAGCTGGCCTTCTTTGTGTCGCTCAGCTGGCAGGGGGCGGTGGGCAGCTGAGATGTTCCGGTGTCCGGTGGGGTCCGGTGATTGGCGTCTCAATACTGCGTATAATATGTATTATGTAAACTAGAAAAGGCAAAACCTGTGGGAAACTCGGCGTTATCCCCCTCGCATTGCCATGTAAGGACTTAGCTCGCCGTCAGATCGGCTCGTCAGGCGGTTCACTCTCGCCTTCGACCTTCAATACAGCCAGCCGCGGCGGCGCTCAGGCCCCGACCTAGACCTCGGCGAGCTCTCCGACGAACACCACTCGGCCCTCGCCGCGCAGTGACGGCTTGATGGCGCCGGCATCGTGCCGGATCGTGACGGTCAGCGTGCGCCCTGAGCGCGTCTCAAGTGCCGTCTCGGTGCCGCTCAGCCCCCATGACTCGAGCATCAGGCCGCACGCCACCGCCCCGGTTCCGCAGGCCAGCGTCTCGCCCTCGACCCCGCGCTCATAGGTGCGCATCCTCCAGTGTCCGTCGGCTGCCTTGGCCACGAAGTTCACGTTGGCGCCGGCCTCCAGGCTGGCGTGATGCCGCAGCATCCGGCCACGCCGGATGACGTCGACTGACTCCGTATCTTCAACAAATACAACAAGATGCGGTACACCTGTGTTGACGAACCCCATGCGGACCTCGCCGATCTCCAGCGCTATTCCGGCGTCCGGGCGGAGCCCCTGGGCCGGCTGGAGTTCGATCTCGGGCTGCCCACCAACGAACCGGGCGGCGATCACGCCAGCGTCCGTGGCGAACCGAAAAGCCCCGTCCCCGACCATCCCGAGCTCGCGTGCCAGCCTCGCGGTGCACAGCGAAGCGTTGCCGCACAGCTCGCCGAGGCTCCCATCTCGGTTGAAGTAACGTATCCTAAACTGTTCTTTTGCATCAACTTGGATGAATACAACTCCATCGGCGCCTACGCCGGTGCCGCGGGCGCACACCCGGTCGATCGTAGCGGCGTCGGCGAGGTGACCGGCCGGTTCCTCGCGCGCGTCGAAGAACAGGAAGTCGTTTCCCGACCCGCTCATTTTCCAGAAGCGCCTGCCCGCCGGGATGCTCATACCCGGCCGACGAGCGACCACCAGCGCAGCACCCACACCATCCAGATGGCCTCGCGCACGATGCCCTTGTTCATCTTGCTCGTGCCGTGCGTCCGATCCGTGAACGTGATGGCGATCTCGACCGGCTTGAACCCCTTCTTGATGGCCCGGAAGCTCATCTCGATCTGGAAGGCGTAGCCGTTGGAGCGGACGTCTTTCAAGTCGATGGCCGCCAGCACACGGCGGTGGAAGCACTTGAAGCCGCCCGTGGCGTCCCAGAGTTCGAGCCCCGTCACCCACCGGGCGTAGACGTTGGCGAAGTAGCTCAGGAGGAGCCGGCGCATGGGCCAATCCACGACCGTCACGTTGCCGTCCAGGTACCGGGAGCCGAGCACGAAATCGGCCCGCTGGGCGGCCTCCAGGAACTTCGGGAGGTGCGCCGGGTCGTGCGAGAAATCGGCGTCCATCTCGAAGACGTACTCGAAGTCCGGGTTCTGGAGTGCCCAGCCGAACCCGTCGCGGTAGGCTGTGCCGAGCCCGAGCTTGCCGGGGCGGCGCAGCAGATGGATGCGCGGATCCGCCGCGGCCAGCGTGGCGACGATGTCCCCGGTGCCGTCGGGCGAGTTGTCGTCAACGATCAGCATCTCGATGCGCGGGTCCTGCCGAAGGACCGCGTCGACGAGCGCGCGGATGTTCTCCTTCTCGTTGTATGTCGGGACGATGACGAGCGCTTTCTCAGCCATCATGCCTCCACGGCCTGGCGGCGCCGGTCCATCGCGGCCCCCGCGACCATCGCGAGCAATCCGAGCACGATGGCGGCGAGCGTGACGGCCTTGCCGCGTGCATAGCTGTCGCTGGCGAACGAGAGGTCCACCTGCTTGGCGCCCTCCGGGAGCGGAACCCCCATGAGCACGAGGTCGGCGCGCTCCACGCTCGCGGGCTTGCCGTCGATGGTCGCGTGCCAGCCGGGATAATAGTTCTCCGACACGACGAGGGCCGAGCCCTTGGGCGCGGGGGCGCTCAGGGTGAGTGCGATGTGTCCCGGCTCATAGCTCGTGACGTTCGTGGTCAACGCGAGCGGCGCCGGGAGCGCGGTCACCTGCACCGCCGGGATCTTGGACGACGTGTCGAAGATCGCCACGCTGCGCGTCGGGAAGTTCGGGGCGCGCGTCGCTTCAAGCACTGACGCATCCGGGAACTTCGCGATCACCGGCGCGACCCACGCGAACGGATGCTCGCCGGGGAGTTTGAAGAGCGAGACGTTCGTGCCGGCCACGTTGAGCACGGGCCCCATCACGCGGGTGGCGCCGTCGAGCGGGAGCGAGTCGGTGTTGGT
>CAIRBD010000811.1 GCA_903876745.1 uncultured Gemmatimonadota bacterium | reverse complement strand
AGCAACCCGCCGCGACGAAACGCGCCGCGAAGGCGCCGCGCTCCGGTGAAGCGCTCGTGCGCCACGCGCGCGCGATCCAGCGTCGGCTCGAGGTGGCATATCCCGACGCGCATTGCGAGCTGGATTTCACGACGCCGCTGCAGTTGCTCGTCGCGACCATCCTCAGCGCGCAGTGCACGGACAAGCGCGTGAACATGGTCACCCCCGCGCTCTTCGCCCGCTACGCAAATGCCCGCGCGCTGGCCGGGGCCGCGCAGGAAGAGATCCAGGAACTCGTCAAGAGTACCGGCTTCTTCCGCAACAAGGCGAAGAACATCCTCGGCATGGCGCGCGCCCTCGTCGAGGAGCACGGCGGCGAGGTGCCGCGCTCGATGGAGGCGCTCGTGCGCCTGCCCGGCGTGGGCCGAAAGACCGCCAACGTGATCCTCGGCAACGCCTTTGGCGTGAACGAGGGGATCGTCGTCGACACGCACGTGGGCCGGCTCGCCAACCGGTTCGGCCTCACACGCGAGACCGACGCCGTGAAAGTGGAGCAGGCGCTCATTCCTCTCTTCGAACGCGATGCATGGACGATGCTGTCCCACCTGATGATCTGGCACGGCCGGCGGGTGTGCGACGCCCGCAAGCCGCGGTGCGGCGAGTGCACGGTGCGCGACATCTGTCCGTCGGCGAACGCGTGACGGCGTCGCGGATCGCCGCCCTTGGGCGTCCGGGCCGGCACCGCGCGTGCGTCCGCGCGGCCTTCTTGGCCCTCGGGCTCGTCTCCGGGGCATGTGCGCCGCCGCCACCGCCCGAGCCCGCGCCGGAACCCGTGGCCGTGCCCGTCTCCGCCGTGCCGGCCGGGAGCGACCTCTGCTACCTCACCGTCGCCGACGCCGTGAAGAACCCGCGACTCGAGGTGGAACAGGTCGCCGCGCCGGTGAAGATGGATCCGCCCGTGTTCAAACCGCCCTACCCGCGCGGCGTGTTCGGCAAGGGGAACGCCATGCACCTCGAGTTCGAAGTGATGATCGATACCCTCGGCAAGGCCGACACGACGACGTTCACGAATGTGAAGACCTCGCACGCGTGGTTCGCCGCGCAAGCCAGGAAGGCCGTCGCCCGGTGGAAGTTCACGCCGGCGATGAAAAGCGGCTGCAAGGTGCCTCGCTTCTACAAGTTCGGCATCTCGTCGGGGCCCAAGGCGCCGTAGTGATTCGCCGACGCCTTCGCTAACTTTCTGTCCTCTTGAATCTCGGCGGTCATTCCGCCGCGCACTGGTTGACCGTGAACCGTTCACGGTGAACCGTCAACCGTTAACGTCAGTAGCCCCTCCCCATGGCCAAGACCGCGACTTTCGAGACCAACCTCGGCACCATCACCGCCGAACTCTACGAGACCGACGCCCCGCTCGCCGTCGCCAACTTCGAGAAACTCGCCAACGCGGGCTTCTACGACGGCGTGAAGTTCCATCGCGTCATCCCCGACTTCGTCGTGCAGGGCGGTGACCCGCTCTCGCGCGACCTCCCGGCCGGCGACCGCCGCATCGGAACGGGCGGCCCGGGGTGGACCATCAAGTGCGAGACCAAGGGCAACCCGCGCACGCACGAAGTGGGGGCGCTCTCGATGGCGCACGCCGGCAAGGACACGGGCGGCAGCCAGTTCTTCATGGTGCTCAGCGAGCAGAACACCCGGCACCTCAACGGCGTGCACACGGTGTTCGGCAAGATCACCAGCGGCATCGACGTGATGCAGAAGATCAAGCAGAATGATTCGATGACCACGGTGCGCGTCGCCTAGACGCCACTCCACCGCACCTGCGAGGAACCCCCCATGTCCGCTCATCCACACGAGTCCGACCGCAACGCCGCGTTCACCGGCCTCATCGTCGGCGCCGTCGCGCTCGCGGTCCTGATCTACGGCATCGTCCAATGGACGAACGGCCGCTACGCGAAAGAGGGCGGCAAGCCCACGGCGAGCGCCACGCGGTGATCCCACCGGCGGCAAAGTCTTCGTTGGAGAACCGCCCTCCGGCTAACGGCCGGGGGGCGTTTTTCATCCAACTCGTCAAGTCACCCGCCGCACGGTTGCCACTCGCCGTCTCGGCGGCGCTCGTGGTCGGTGCCCTGCTCCGCTTCTACGATGCCGTGCTCGCCGACCGCGTGTGGCTCACCGCGCTCGTGCTCACGGGTGCGCCCGTCACCTGGCGCACGCTCCGCGGGATGTTCCGCGGCCACTTCGCCGCCGATGTCGTCGCGATGCTCGCGATCATCACGGCCGTCGTCCTCCGGCAGCCGATCGCCGGCCTCGTCATCGTGCTCATGCAGACGGGCGGCGAGTTGCTCGACGCCTATGCGGAAGGGCGCGCGTCGGAGGCCGTGCGCGAACTCGAGGCCGCGGCGCCTCGAGTGGCGCACCGCGTGCAGCCGGACGGCACCGTCGACATCGACGCCGATCAGATCGCCGTCGGCGACCTGCTCCTCGTGCGCCCAGGCGAGATGGTCGCCTGCGATGGCGTGGTGGAGGACGGACAGTCGCACATCGAAGTCTCGCGCCTCACCGGCGAGCCCTCACCGGAGTTCGTGATCGCCGGGTCGGTCGTTCGCTCGGGCTCGGTGAATCAGGAATCGGCGTTCCGCCTGCGGGCGACCGCCATCTCCAGCGACAGCCTCTACGCAAAGATCGTCGACCTCGTACGGCGCGCGCAGGCCGACAAGTCGCCGATCCAGCGCCTCGCCGACCGCTACGCCGTCTGGTTCACGCCCATCACGCTGATCGTCTGCGCCATCGCGTGGTTCTTCTCGGGTGACGCGCTGCGTGTGCTCGCCGTGCTCGTCGT